>NZ_CALINL010000098.1 GCF_938045225.1 uncultured Campylobacter sp. | reverse complement strand
AAATTTGACGATATATAATATGGATAAAAT
This sequence comes from uncultured Campylobacter sp., assembly GCF_938045225.1. Taxonomy (GTDB): domain Bacteria; phylum Campylobacterota; class Campylobacteria; order Campylobacterales; family Campylobacteraceae; genus Campylobacter_A. The sequence continues at coordinate 4,432 of NZ_CALINL010000098.1, read as the reverse complement.
TTAAAGGATAAGACATGCAAAACATCAACGGTTTAAGCCAAAATCCATACATCCCGCAACCTCGCTACGACGTGCAAAACGTCCAAAATACGACAAGCGTAGATCAAAACGAAAATATAAAAAGGATGCAAGAAGCCTACGCAAATATCGACGTAAAGCAGCTAACAAATAGCTATTTGTCGCATTTTCAGGCTAGAGCGGACTCAAATTCGAGTTCAAATTTTTTATCTCAGGTTTCGGCCTTTAACGGTTCTGCAAAATTTAACGACATTTTCGGCACTCAAAACAAAAGCATAAATTCTCTAAACGATATCTTGTCCGGCGTAGATTTTAAATCTATCGGCTACGAGGGCAAGCCTATAACGCAACTAAGCCAAAGCGAAGCCAGCGATCTAGTGAGCGAGAATGGATTTTTCGGTATCGCAAATACTGCGGATAGGATTTCAAATTTTATCATTAGCGCCGCAGGAGACGACTTGCAAAAGCTCGAAGCCGGAAAAGAAGGCATGCTAAGGGGCTTTAAAGAGGCTGAGAAAATTTGGGGCGGTAAACTGCCTGAAATTTCGCAAAAAACGATAGAAAAAGCGACGCAAGCCGTAGATAAAAGAATAGCCGAACTCGGCGGGAACGTCCTTAGTGTTCAGGCTTAAGTTTTTAAATTTAGCCGCCCTTTTGCTGGTTTTTAGCGGCTGCGTATTTTTTGAGCAAAAACCGCCACCAAAAGTCGTCCAAAAACCAGTCGTTCAAAAACCTGCACCAGTTAAGGGCTCATTGCGCGGCGTAATATCAAACGTAACCTATGACGGCGGCAGATACTGCTACGATATAAAATCAATCGACGTATCAAACGGCAAGCTGCCTAGCGGCAAGTACTGCGCGGATAAATTTTACTTTTCTAGTGGAGATACCGTCTATGCAAGCGTTTCGGGCGGTCTCGTCACCGAGATGCTACTCATAAAAAGCGGAACGCATCATGTTACGCATAAAGTAAAGAAAACGCCGAAATTTAAAAGTCCAAGTCCTGCAAAAAGCTCGCAACAGCAAGAAAACAACAAAAAAATCCTAATCGAAGTTCCGAAAAGTGAAAATATCAGCTTTGATTAGCCGTTGATTTACCGAAAAGTTTTATAATTCTCACAAGCAATCAAAGTTAGAACTCCTTTTAAGAAGGGGATGTGTGTCCCCTTTTTTATCTTTATATCTCAAAAAAACCATGAAATTGAGCTTTCAAATTTAAGCTTTGTTGATAGTATTCTTATTTTAATAATATTAAGTATCAAAAATAGCCTCGAAACGGATTGATATATTCGTATTTTATGATTATTTGTGTTAAATTTTTGCATTAAGCTTACCACGACCGATTTTGTGCTAAAATTATGCCTATAAAACTTTTATAAAGGAGAACTTATGAAACTTGCTAAAATTTCTTTAGCTGCTTTGGTTGCGCTAGGCGCTTTCTCTACTTTAAATGCTACTCCGCTTGAAGAAGCTATTAAAGACGTAGATTTTTCAGGATTTGCAAGATATAGATATACTCACAATAAAGTCCGCTGGAATGGTATGCCAGGCGCATTCAACAAAAATAATGCAAATCATAACTTCAGATTCGTAGGTACTTTTAAAGCCGCTCTTGACGATAACTTCTTTGGCGTATTGGGTCTAAGATATGCCGCAAGCGACGGTTCCGGATTTAATGGCGATACTACCAATACTACAAGCTCATTTGGCGTAAGAGAATTTTATCTTGGCTACAATATAAACAATACTACAATAACAGCCGGCAAGCAATTTGTTAAAACATATTTTGACGATGATTTGGTGGGAACTGGCTTAAGAGTACAAAACACTGATATATCAGGTCTTACTTTAGTTGGTGTTGCTTTTGACGCACTTGAAACCGATAGTATTGACTATGACGGTCGACTACTATCAGGCCTAGCAGGATCAAAAAGCCTTAACTACTATGGCGTGGGTGCAATGGGAAGTTATGATCCTGTAAACTTTAAAGCTTGGTGGGCATATCTTGAGGATACCGCAAATTTATTTGCAGCCGATGCAGCTGTGAAATTTGACCTAGATGCAGTAAAACTAGGCTTGCAAGGACAATATGTTCATAATGAGTCAGACGATAATAACTTCGGCGATGCAAATTTCTTTGCTGCTAAAGGTGACGTAGGATTTGCCGGAGTCGGTTTAAATGCTGGTTATATCTACTATAAGGCCAAAGACGATAAAAAATCTTTCGTAACTGTTGAAGATAACGGCAAATTAATCAATCCGGGCAAATTACTTAACTCTGTAATGAACGGTAGCGCTCAATACTATAACAATATCAAAGGCAAAAACGACTATTGGTTTATCGGAGCGTCATATAAATTTAACGAGTTTGGCTTGTATGCTAACTATATAGACGGTAAGGGCTATAGTTATAGATACAATAAGAGAGTTGATAGAGACGAGTGGAACGTCGGCGGTAGCTATGCTTACAGCAAAAAACTTAATTTCTCTACATTCTACGCGGCGGCTAAAGAAAAAGACGGAGATCACAAAAATAAACACGACCGCATAAGATTCGAAGCCAAATACAGCTTCTAATCAAAAAAGCTAGTTTTATGCTATAATCCCAAGCAAATTTCCCTTGCTTGGGATTTTTAAATTTATCAAAAAGGTTTTTCATGAAATTTATGCATTTTTCGCTTTTAGCATGTCTTTTGACTTTTTCTTTAAATGCTGCAGACGAGCCGAGTTATATATTCGAGGCAAAGGGTGAATTTGCAAAAGAGCTAAAAAGTTTGGTAGAAAAATATTCTAAAGACGAAAATATAAGTATAAATGTTTATGAAAAAGCTCCCGAGGCTGATAGCGGCGGTAAGTTTTTAAATATCGGCGTAGATACCAAAAGAAGGTATAGCGTGGAAAAAGGTCGCGAACTGTATGCTAAAAATTGCGCTTCTTGTCACGGCGAAGATGGGAATAAAAGAGCTTACGGCACATCGGAAAAGTTAACTAAAGTAAGCGCAGAGGATATAGAGGCTGCTTTTTCCGGCTATTTGAATGATTCTGATTACGGCGGAAATATGAGAAATCTTATGAAAACGGTTGCCGCCAAAACAAAGTATAGCGACCTAGGAGCGATTATCGCTTTTTTAAAGGGCAAAGATGCTTTGCAATATAAGGGAAGCGAACAGGAAAACTCTGACGTCTCTACTACTCCTACTCAAGGAAGCTACTTAAAATAATCCAATTTGCCGAGTCGATTTGACTCGGCATGTTAAAAATATTCTAAATTTTAAATCCCTATAGTATATTTTAGTAAACGCTCGGTAATATTCCAAAGAAATATAAATTTTTTAAGCTTGTTGAAGGCTACATTATGTTAAGATTCTAAAATATTAAATCTTATTTGAGGAGAAAATAATGAAAATTGCTAAAATTTCATTGGCTGCTTTGGTTGCACTAGGTGCTTTTTCAACTGTAGCGAGTGCTACGCCGCTTGAAGAGGCGATCAAAAATGTAGATCTTTCTGGATATGCAAGATATAGATATAATAACGTTACGGTTAAGCAAGCTAACGGCGTAAAAGACAATACGACTGCACATCATCAATTTAAATCAGAATTCTCTTTTAAAGCTGCTTTAGATGATAATTTCTTTGGTGTTTTGACGCTTAGATACAACTCTAATGATAGCTCAGCTTTTAATGCAGATGGACGCAGCGATAGAACAGATACAACAAGTCCATTTAACGTAAAAGAATTTTACCTAGGATACAATGTGGGTAATACTACAATAACTGCAGGTAAACAAACTATAGGTTCGTTCTTTACTGATGATGCCGTAGGTACTGGCGTCAGAGTTGAAAATAGAGATATTACAGGCTTGACTCTAACTGCATTTGCTTTTGATGCATTAGAAAATAACGGCGAGAGCGATGGCGCTATTTACACTAATGCCCCTGGTATCTTTAATAACAACCTATATGCGGTAGCCGCTATCGGCTCTTATGATCCGGTAAGCTTCCAACTATGGTATGCATCTTTGGTTGATTCTGTTAACCTCATCATAGGTGACGTAAACTTTAGTCTTAATGTTACCGATGATGTAAATATCGGTGCTCAAGTTCAATATGCACACGCTGATATAGACAATAATGTTGGCGTTAACTTTAAAGATACGGATTTCTATGCAGGTGAGCTTGGTACAAAAGTATTTGGCGCTGATGTAGCTGCTGGTTATATCGGATATAAAGTTCATGACAAAGAAAAAGGTTTTGTAAGCCTAGAGGATCAAGGTTCATTCATAGATGTAGGTGAGATAAAATCTGCTCTTGACTATACTGCTCTTGAGGGTAAAGCAAACTTTTGGTTCTTAAAGGCAGGATACACTTTTGCTGAGAAATTTAGAGTCGGTGGCGATTATTCTAATGGTAAAG
>NZ_CALINL010000097.1 GCF_938045225.1 uncultured Campylobacter sp. | reverse complement strand
AACCGGAGAAAAAGTGCCGGTTTGGGTGGCAAATTTTGTCCTAGCAGACTACGGTAGCGGCGCTGTTATGGCGGTGCCGGCTCACGATGAGCGCGACTACGAGTTTGCGAGTAAATTTGACCTGCCTATAAAATGGGTGGTTATGCCTGCGCAAGGCGAATTTGAGGGCGGCAAGGCGCTAACGGAATACGGAATATCTATAAATTCGCCGCTCATAAACGGACTAGGCAGCGAAGAAGCAAAACTAAAAATAATAGAAAAATTTGAAGCGGACAAGATCGGCAAACGCGTCGTAAATTTTAAAATCCGCGACTGGGGTATCTCTAGACAGCGCTACTGGGGCGCTCCGATACCGATGGTGCACTGCAAATGCTGCGGCGTCGTGCCTGAAAAGATCGAAAATTTGCCTGTGACGCTACCTGACGACGTGCAGATAACGGGCGAAGGAAATCCGCTCGATAAACACGAGAGCTGGAAGCACGTAAAGTGCCCAAAATGCGGCGGCGAGGCTATCCGCGAGACCGATACGATGGATACGTTTTTTGAGAGTAGCTGGTATTTCGCTAGGTACGCGAGCGACGAAAAAACGTGGCAGGATCGCGCGTTTGACGCTAAAAGCGTGAATTATTGGATGAACGTGGATCAGTATATCGGCGGTATCGAGCATGCGATCTTACACCTGCTTTACGCGAGATTTTTTCAAAAGGCCTTGCGAGACCTGGGCTACCTAAGAGACGACGAGCCGTTTGAGCGACTGCTCACTCAAGGCATGGTGCTAAAAGACGGCAAAAAAATGAGTAAAAGTAAAGGTAACGTAGTCGATCCGGACGACATTATCAGCAAATACGGTGCCGATACGGCGAGGCTTTTTATCCTATTTGCCGCGCCTCCGCAAAAAGAGCTTGAGTGGAACGACAGCGCGGTCGAGGGCGCGTTTAGATTTTTAAACCGCTTGTACGAACGAAGCTCGGGCGTAAAAAGATGCACTCAAATCCCGCAGATAGCGCACGCAAATTTGAGTAAAGAAGAAAAATACGCGCGCATGAAGGTTTACGAGGCGCTTAAAAAATCAAACGACGTTTACGAGGAAAATTTTACATTTAACACCCTGATCGCCGCCTGCATGGAGGCTTTAAACGCCGTAAACGCGCAGGATAATCAGGATGTAACGACGGAAGCCTTTTTTATCATCTTAAATTTGCTAGAGCCTATAGTGCCGCATGTCGCAAACGAACTTAGCGAGCAGCTATTCGGCAGGGCAAATTTTACGAAAATAGAAATTTTGGACGAGGTTTTTGAAAAAGATAGTTTAAATTTGGCTATCACCGTTAACGGCAAAAGGCGCGGCGAATTTGAAGTGCCGAGCAGCGCAAGCGAGGACGAGGTCTTGGCTCTAGCTAGACAAAGCGCGGCTAAATGGCTAGAAGGAAAAGAGATAATCAAACAAATTTACGTGACAGGCAAGCTCGTAAATTTCGTAATAAAAGGCTAAATCGTGAAGATAAAAATTTTACTACTTTTGGCGACTTTCATCTTGGTTGGATGTGGCTATAAGCCAGTCTCAAAGATTACGAACGATATAATGGGCGACCGCGTCTACGTAAACGTGCTGATAAGCAAAGAAGAGCCTAAAAATAGCGTATGGATTAAAGATAGCGTGTTAGAGGGTATCGTAACAAGGCTGGGCAAACGCATAAGCTACGATAAAAGCGAGCCAACCGCCATAACCGTATCGATCAAATCGCTTAACTACCAAGCGCTATTATATGATGAAAACGGCTATGTAACTTCGTATAAAGCGATACTAACGCTAAATTTCGACACTAAGTTAAAAGGCGGCAAGACGCTATCGGTGACGACTTCGGGCGAGCACGACTTTACCGTTTCTCAAAAAGTAAGGGATACTAGATTTGCCGACGGCGTCATCAGCGAAGGCGAGAAATATAACGCCATAAAAGAGGCTTCGCAGGAGGCTTTTGACGAATATATCGCCGTGCTTGCGGTAAAAGGGCTAAAAAATGGCGACTAGCGTCAGCCAAGTCATAAAAGAATCAATCCAGACCATGAAAGAGCGCGGGCTCATGCTAACTCCGGATAACTACGCCGAGGTTTTTTGCGAGATAGCGAAAAAAAACGGCGTAATAGTGCCTGATTGCCAGAAGCTTGAAAAATACTCGGCTCGCCTAAACGACGAGCTTAAAGCGCAGCTAAAACAAAAAAACGTAAGAAACTTAGATGAGCTTTTTGCTTTTATGGCCGCTAGGCTAAATTCGCCCGGCCTTGCCGAGTATCCAAAACTAATAAATGCACTCGTAGCTATGAATAAAAAGGTTTTCGAGGCCGTAGCTTCGCTACATAATAAAAATGCTAAAAATTTAGCCGAAGCCAGCTCGGAAGCTCTAAATAGAAGACTAGACGCGCAAGCTATAGATAGAATAAAAGATAAGTGGTTTGATTTTTTGACCGATTACGACGATAGTTTTTTGAAAAGATTGTGCGTTTACGGCGTTAAAAATTTTAGCGACCTGAGAGATATCGTTAGCGAGCTTGAAGATGTTTTGACGAAAGAGCAGGCTTGTGAAAAACTAGTTCCGCTCGTATCGGATATGCTAAGACCTTCTATTACCGATAAAATCGACGGCGAGATAGAAAAAGTAAATAAAATTTTAAAAAGCGATCCAAAGCTTTTAGAAGATTTTACCATTAGAAAAAATATAGAAAATTTGACTAAAAAGCGTATTGAGCTTGATAGGGCTGAAATATCAACAAGGGTCGGAGCGCTAGATAAGGTTTTAGACGGTATAAGCGGGCAAATATCAAGTCTAATTAATAGCTCGTCTAAGAGTTCAAGTCAGATGCAATTTATAAAAAACGATCTAAATTCTATAAATTTGAGTGAAGATAGTTTTGAGGGAATCAGAGATAAATTAAAAAATATCGCCGACACCCTAGATGTAGAGGTTAAGCAACTTGGAGAACAAATGCTAAATGATCAGCAAACTATAAAAGAGTTACAAGCAAAAGTGAGTAAACTAGAAGTAGAGCTAGAAAGCGCAAAAGCCGAGAGCAAAGAGGATTTTTTAACTAAAACCGCGACAAAAAAAGCACTAATGGAAGAGCTTGGGCGGCTGGAGGTTGATTTTTTACAACAAAATGCCGACTACGCCGTGTGTTTTTTTGACATAGATCATTTTAAAAATATAAACGACGTATACGGTCACGACGCCGGCGACGTGATAATAGCAAGCGTAGGAAGGGTGCTTAGGGGCAACTCTAGGGAAGCCGATTTCGTCGCTAGGTACGGCGGCGAGGAGTTTGTGGTGTTGTTGCCAGGGTTTGATATGGCGCAGAGTATAGAGTTTGCGGATAAGGTGCGCGATGTGCTAAAAAACTCCAAATTTTTATACAAAGACGAACGCATTAGCGTTACGGTGAGTTGCGGCGTTGCTATACGTAGCCAAAATCAAAGTCAAGCAGCCGTATTAGAAGCTTCGGATAAAATGCTATATCAGGCTAAGCAAAACGGCAGAGATCAGGTGATGCCTAAAATTTAATGAAACTAGAATATTTTTTAGAAAACAAACCCCTTTTTTATAAGGAAATCAACCGCGCGCGCATGCCAAATGCGTTTAAATTTGTACAAGATGCATTTAAAATACCAAAAATCATCCATCTTATCGGTACGAACGGCAAGGGCAGCACGGGGCGATTTTTAGCGCAGATGCTTGCCTGCGGTCATAGCGTCGGACACTATACGAGCCCGCATATTTTCGAGTTTCGCGAGAGATTTTGGATGAACGGCGCCGTAGCTAGCGCAGATGCGCTCGAAACGGCTCACGAGAGGCTGATTAAAATTTTGCCTGCCGAAGTAGCGCGCTCGCTTTCGTATTTCGAGTACGCGACGCTACTTTGCGCTCCGCTTTTTGAGGGGTGCGACTTTTTCGTCTGCGAGGCTGGCGTTGGGGGAGAATTCGACGCTACGAACGTGTTTGACAAGCGTCTTAGCCTCTTTACTCCGATAGGTTTTGACCACACGGCGCTGCTTGGCGACACGTTAGAGCAGATCGCGACGACTAAATTTAACGCGATGGCGGACGTTGCTTTGATGAACGACGAGATGAGTGAGCTTTGCGTCGGTATCGCGCGAAAAATAGCCGATAAAAAAGGTGCGACGCTCAAATTCGCTTCCCAAAATTTAAGCAACGATGATAAAAACGAGATTAAAATTTATGCGGAAAAATTCGGCTTGCCCGAGTTTTTACGTTCAAATTTAACCCTTAGCTCTTCTGCGTTTAAGGAGCTTGGGTTTAGTTTAAATTTAGCAAATTTGGGTGCGCTAGATCTTAGCGGACGCTGCGAAAAGATCGCGCCAAACGTCACGATCGACGTCGGGCACAACGAGATGGCGGCGCAAGCTCTCGTGAAAAGATTTGCGGGCAAAAAGCTAAATTTGATCTTTAACGCCTTTGCCGACAAGGATATAAAAGCCGTCCTGATGGCGATCAAGCCGATCGTTAAAAAGACTTACATCATCGAGTACGAGACGCCGGGCCGCGAGCTTGCGACGGCGCAGGTAAAAGAGGCTTTGCGCCAGCTTAATATGGAGTTTGAGGGCTTTGCGGACGTGTGCGCGGACGAGGAGTATTTGGCGTTCGGGTCGTTTTACCTCGTGGAAGCCTTCTTAAAAAGGTACCTCGGTGCAAAGTGAGGTTTTTGAGTATTTTTTAAACGGAGGCGATGCGCAGTTGCTCGTCTGCGAGGACGATAAGGAGGCCGTCGCGGCTTTTAGCGCGGCGGAATTTGCCGGGCTTAAGGTATTTAGATTGCCCGATTTTAGAGCGCGCGAGGGCGATGATCTGCGCAGCTTTAGCGCCGAGCTTTTCGAGCTATCGTCCGAGCTAGCCAAATTTTACGAATTCGAGGGCAAAAAGCTCCTCATTAGCCCCGTTTGCACCGTCCTAAACAAACTTCCCGGCAAAAAACACCTACAAAAGCTTGCTCTAAATTTTGGCGATAAAATCGATCCAAAAGAGCTAGCCGAAAAGCTACTGCGCTTTGGCTACGAGGCGGTTGATATCGTGGAGAGCGAGGCCGAGTTTTGCGTGCGCGGCGAGATTATCGATATTTTTTGCGTTGGCGCGCAGGAGCCAAACCGCATTTTGCTATTTGACGACGAGATAGAGAGCATCAGGCATTACAGCACGCAGACGCAAATTTCAAACAAAACCGAGCTAAAAAGCGTTGAAATTTCGCCTTTTATCGCGGCTCTGGGCGAGGCTGAATTTGAAAAAACGTCCGAAAAAATAAAAGAGATCGAGACCGACGCGCTAATC
>NZ_CALINL010000096.1 GCF_938045225.1 uncultured Campylobacter sp. | reverse complement strand
AAGAACAATGTTAAATTCTGTTTTCTCTTCAGCTGCATCGGCTGCGCCGCCTGCTACTGCACCGCCTGCTACCATTACTGGAGCAGCGCTTACGCCAAATTTCTCTTCAAATTCTTTTACTAGTTCGCTTAGCTCTAATACTGAAAGATTAGAGATAAATTCTAATACGTCCTCTTTAGTAATTGCCATTTTTTATCCTTTTATATTATGCTGATTTTTCTTTTTTTTCTTTAAGCGCATTTAGTCCAATAGTGAAATTTTGGATAGGCGCATTCCAAACTTGCAAAAGCATAGCAAGCAACTCATCACGGCTAGGCATCTTAGATAGAGCCTTAACCTTCTCAACGCTTGCAACTTCACCGTCAATATGAGCGGTTTTGATTTTGAATAGTTCGCTGTTGGTCTCTTCAAATTTAGCCGCAACCTTAGTAGCTGAAAGCTGATCGCCCCAGATAAAGATATTTGTATCTTTTAAGACCATACCAGACTTTTCAACGTTATTAAGAGCGATATTTGCAAGAGTATTTTTTACGATTTGAACTTTTACGTTTAAAACTCTAGCAGCATCTCTTAATGCTTCTAGTTTTTTAGTGCTAAGACCGCGATAATCGCAAACTATAATCGCTTCATTTTCTTTAAATTCGGCTTCAAGTTTACTGATTATTTCAGATTTTTCGTTTCTCGTCATCTAGTTTTTCTCCTTTCCGACTAGTGATTTCAAGCAGAGTGGCATAAAAGCACGATTAAGCAAAAGCCTCTGCTATCTCCAATCTAAGATAAAAATTTATTAGCTATAAATTAGCGTAGATCCATAAGCTCTTGAGTCTCAAGCAAAACAGAAGGACTCATAGTTAATGATAAAGCGGCGCTCTTAATATATCTACCTTTTGCTGCCGCAGGTTTTTGTCTATTTACCGCTTTGATAAGAGTTGAAATATTATCGTTTAATTGCTCTTTTGAAAAGCTAACTTTACCAAGGCCAGCGTGTATATTTCCTTGCTTATCTACACGGAAATTAACTTGACCACTTTTTGCGTTATTAACCGCTTGAGCTACATCCATGGTAACAGTGCCTGTTTTTGGGTTTGGCATAAGACCTTTTGGTCCTAAAATTCGTCCTACTTTACCGACTAAGCCCATCAAATTTGGAGTAGCAATAAGAACGTCGAAATTCATAATTCCTTTTTGGATATCCTCAACAAGCTCGTCGCTACCGACTATATCGGCACCAGCAGCTTTTGCTTCATCGGCTTTTGCATCTTTTGCTATAACGGCTACGCGAACGGTTTTGCCTGTTCCAGCAGGAAGTACTACCGAGCCTCTAACCATTTGATCGGCATGTCTTGGATCGACGTTGAGTTTTAGTGCAATTTCGACTGTTTCGTCAAATTTGGCGCTTTTTAGTAATTTTACAGTATCAATAGCATCTGCTAAAGAGTAGGTTTTAGTGGTATCAACTTTTTCAAGTAGCTTACCAAATCTTTTTGTAGTTTTTTTTGACATTAATTTCTCCGCATTTTTAAATTTTATGCTTCCACATTGTCAAATTTAAAATACACGCGCTATAAATATTAACGCGTGTGCATAAATTTAACTTTATAAAATCCTTATGTGGTAAAAGGATTAATCTACTACCGTAATTCCTATTGAGCGAGCCGAACCAGCAATGATTTTAGCTGCTTGCTCTCTATCTTTGGTATTTAAGTCGGCAATTTTTTTCTCAACTATTTCAAGCACCTGAGCTTTTGTAAGCTTAGCTACTTTGTTTTTTAACGGATTATCCGAACCTTTTTCTATGCCTGCAGCTTTTTTAATCAAATCCGTAGCAGGCGGCTGTTTCGTGATAAATGTAAAACTTCTATCTGCATAAACAGTGATAACGACCGGAACCCTAAAGCCAGCCATATCTTTTGTTCTTTCGTTAAATGCTTTACAAAATTCCATAATATTAACGCCTTGCTGACCAAGAGCCGGACCTACCGGAGGGCTTGGATTTGCTTTTGCGGCAGCAATATGTAATTTAATTTCGCCTATAACTTTTTTAGCCATAAACTTCTCCTTATACTATCTTCTCGACTTGTGAATATAAAATCTCAACTGGAGTACTTCTGCCAAATATCGAAACATTTAGCCTTAGTTTTCCATGTATCATATCGTACTCTTCTACTATACCGGTAAAATTCGCGAAAGGTCCTTCCGTAATGCGAACATTTTCCCCATTATCAAAGAAAATTTTTGGCTTAGGAGCAGCTCGCTTTTGGACTTTTTCTAAAATTAAATTTATATCTTTTTCACTTAACGGCGTAGGTTTTTTTGCCTCGCCTATAAATCTGCCGACCTTAGGAAGAGACTGAATTTTGTGCCAAAGAGCCGTATCCAAATCAAGATGCGCAAAAGCATATCCTGGATAAAGACTTCTTTCGTTTATTTTTTTCTTACCGTTTTTGATTTCTATTACATCTTCAGTAGGAACTATAATCTCTTTTAGTTGGTCTTCAATA
>NZ_CALINL010000095.1 GCF_938045225.1 uncultured Campylobacter sp. | reverse complement strand
TGATGCCGCCACTTTATATAATTGGCGTAAAAATAAGCCGAATTTATATCGCATAGTTATGCTTGGCTTCAAATTTGATGAACTGATAGAGAAAAGCAAGCAAACCTACGAAGAGCTACAGGCTTTTAGCGAGCTAATAGAAGCCGATATATCTTTAAAAAACACTTCTAAATAGTCTTTTATAAAAATAAATTAAATTTTAAATGCTAGAATTTGCTTCAAATTTAAAAAGGCAAAAAAAATGCAAAGAATTTTCCTAAGTCCGCCACACATGAGCGGCAAAGAGCAAGAGTACATAAACGAGGTCTTTAAGAGCAACTACATCGCGCCGCTTGGCGAATACGTGAATAAATTTGAAGCAAGCGTCTCAAGCTACGCGGGCGCGCCCGATGCGCTGGCGCTAAATTCCGGCACGTCGGCGATCCACTTGGCGCTAAGAGTGCTTGGTATCGGTGCGGGGGACGTGGTGCTAGCCTCTACGTTTACCTTTATGGCGTCCGTTAGCCCGATACTTTATCAAGGTGCTACGCCTGTTTTTGTCGATAGCGACGAAAGCTGGAATCTAAGCCCCGAGCTACTAAAAAAGGCGATCGCAAACTCGCCTAAAAAGCCAAAAGCGCTCGTCGTAACGCACCTTTACGGTCAGGCGGCAAAGATGAAAGAGATCTGCGAGATCTGCGAGCAGGAAAATATCGCCGTGGTCGAAGACGCGGCCGAGGCGCTGGGTGGCTTTTATAACGGCAAGGCACTAGGCACGTTCGGACGACTGGGCGCATATAGCTTTAACGGCAACAAAATCATTACCACAAGCGGCGGCGGCATGCTGGTCGGCGAGAAAGAGCTCGTGGAAAAGGCGAGATTTTATAGCACCCAAGCTAGGGAGCCGTTTTTACACTACGAGCACAAAGACTACGGCTACAACTACCGCCTAAGCAACGTCCTGGGCGCGATCGGAACGGCGCAGATGGAGGTGCTGGAAGCGCGCGTGATAAAAAAACGCGAAATTTTTGAAAAATATCAAAAAGAGCTTCCTGAGCTTGAGTTTATGCCAGAGGTCGCAAATTCTCGCGGCAACCGCTGGCTAACGACCGCGCTGTTTAAAGAAAAAGGTGCGCACTTGCGCGTGATAGAGGCGCTTGCTAAAGAAAACATAGAAAGCCGTCCGCTTTGGAAGCCGATGCATATGCAGCCTGTGTTTGAGGGGGCGCTAGCGTTCACGGACGGTACTAGCGAGGAGATGTTTGAGCGCGGTATCTGCCTGCCTAGCGGTACTGCGACGGGGGACGAGGAGTTTGCGCGAGTGGTAAAAATCGTAAAGGAAAATTTATAAATGTTTAAAGCGACGAAGCTAAAGCGGCTTGCGTTTTTTCTAACCTTTGACATCGCGATATTTGCGGCGTCGTTTTATCTGGCGTATCTGCTTAGATTTAGAGGCGTGCTGCCTGATTATTTTAAGGGCGGGCTGGTCGCGG
>NZ_CALINL010000094.1 GCF_938045225.1 uncultured Campylobacter sp. | reverse complement strand
GACGCGGATATCAAAAAGTGCTAGTCGTGCCGTTTTCCACCCTGCCTAGCCCCTGCCCCTACCTCAAGGACAGGGACTCGCGCATGGAGTATCGCTACATAGACGGTTGCGACTTTGCCGTAAACGACGCTCTAGCCAGGCGCGGCTTTAGGCGCTTTGGCAAATATTTCTCTAAGCCAAACTGCGCAGGGTGCCGCGAGTGCGTAAATATCAGAGTCGATGCGCTAAATTTTAAATTTAATAAATCCGCCCGCCGCACGATGCGCAAAAACGAAAACACCAAAATCATCCTAACAAAACCGCTCCTAGACGACGCGCACGTGGCGCTATACAAAAAGTATCATAAATTTATGCAAGAAAAGCGCGAGTGGAAGTACTACGAGCTGGATTTCCGCCGCTACTACGAGCTCTACGTCGCGGGGCATGCGGAGTTTGGCAAGGAAATTGCGTATTTTGCAGGTGGCAGGCTCATCGGCGTCGATCTAGTCGATATCCTTAGCGACGGCATCTCGGCGGTTTATTGCTATTACGACCCTGATTTTGCGGATCTTAGCATCGGCAGATACTCGCTCTATCAGCAAATTTTACTGGCTAGGCAGCTAAATTTACACTGGATATATCTAGGCTACTACGTCAAAGACTGCCCTAGCCTAGCCTACAAGGCCGACTACAAGCCCTACGAGCGCCTGTGCGAATACGTCCCGCTAGACGAAACGCCCGTGTGGAAAAAAGCGGAATAAAAAATGCTCTCAAATGCGTTTTATAAAGGCAAAATTTGATAAAAGTAAGTCAGAATCTAGAATCTCTAAGCATAGAAACATCAGACGCCGATCTGTTTTTCGAGCTGCAAGCGCTCATCAAGCGAAACTTCGCCAAGACGCTGGGGCAAAAAGGCAAAGTGATGTCGTTTTACGACGAAAACGAGAAGGTTCAGCGCAAATATTTCGTCAAATTTATAAAAAAACTCTGCCAGAGGTACGAGCTAAAAAACGTAAATTTAAACTTCGCCGAGTATAAAACCATCAAACTCCACTACATCCAACCAAACTCGCTCAAAGCCATGGTATTCGTCGACGTCGCCTTCGTGCGCGGCGGCGCGATATTTAGCTTCGATCGCTCAAACGAGTCCTTTATCT
>NZ_CALINL010000093.1 GCF_938045225.1 uncultured Campylobacter sp. | reverse complement strand
ATATTTATAGCCTAGCTTTGATGCGCTAACGATACGCTCTTTGCCTAAAATTTTACGCAGCTCCGCGATATAAACGCGCAGGCTAAGCTCGCTAGGACTCTCGTCGTAGTCCCAAATTTGAGAATAAATCTCCTCTCTACTTAAAAATTTATCCTGATTTTTAAGTAAGAGTGCTAGCAACCTAGACTGTTTTTTAGGCATCGAGACAGCCTTGCCGTCACGAAACAGCAAGCCCTGATTCATATCAAAGCCCAAATTTTCGCCCAGATTTACCAGCTCGTTTGTGTTATGCACGAAGGTGCGTTTTAGCAAATTTTGTACGCGCAGATGCAGCTCTTTTAGCTCAAACGGCTTTTTGATATAGTCGTCACACCCGCTAGTAAAGCCGGTTTGCACGTCATCAAGCGTATTTAGCGAGGTCGTAAATATGCAAGGCGTGTTTTTGCCCGCGTTTCGCAGCTCCCCAAGTAGCGCAAAGCCGCTGCCGCCAATAATCTTGACGTCAAATATCCAAAGATCAAAGTTGCTCTCATAAGCCAAATTTAACGCATCGTCGTAGCTTTTTGCGCCCGCCGTCTCGTAGCCCTGCGCCTCCAGATACGCGCGCATCATCTCAAGCAGCATATTTTCGTCCTCGACGATCAAAATTTTACTCATTTTCGCTCCGTTTTGGTTTATTTTTGCCTCGTTTTACGGCGTTTTATCCGCTTGATTTTTCCGTCTGTCGGCGCAGCTTTGCGCTAAATTTTTCGCCAAACATCTCAAATTTGCGTTAAATTTGCCCACATGCGCTCAAATTTAGTCGCAAACAGATCCTGCGTAAATTTATCAAATTTCATCTAAATTTGAAGGTAAAATTTCATAAATTTATAAGTTTGAGCCTCCAGAAAGGAAGCTCGAATTTTATTATTTCGTCGGCTGTTTTGGACCCTTGTAGCCGCCGGTTTGATTGCAATCTCCGGCATTTGCACAGTCCTGAGCCATCATGCCTTTACCGCCGTGTTTAAATCCGCCCTTAAAATCGCGCTTAAATTTCTTATGCAGATCATCGTCGTCAACGCCGTCTTTTAACTCGATATCAAGCTTTTTGGCCTCCGCCACGCTTAGCGAGCCAACCTTGTCGTTGTAGTTTTTTCGAAAATCCTGCATGAAATTTTGTCTATCGGCGACGCTCATGGCATCCATTTTCTTTACCATCTCGGCTTTTAGCCCGCGCTTAGCCTCTTTTGCCTCGTATCTTAGTTTGCCCGCGCGTTTGTCTATCTCAAATGCTACCTCGCTAAGCGTCTTAGCATCGGCGTTTGCGACCATTTTATAAAGCTCGTCGTTCGTGCTATTTTCAAGCGACGCGGCAAAAAGTCCGCCCGCAACTAACATACTAATCAAAACTACTTTTTTCATTTTCTCTCCTTCAAAAAGATGAGCGAAGTTTAAAGAAAAGTCGTGAAAAAAATGTTAATTTAAAATTTCGTTGATTTTTTTGACGAAATTTATAGGATTTACCTGCACGCCGCCGACAATCACGCCAAAGTGTAGGTGCGGCCCGCTCACTCGTCCGCTAGCGCCGCTAAGCGCGATGGTATCGCCTTTTTTGACGCTTTGTCCGACTTTGACGTTTAGCGCGCTTAGGTGGTAATACTGCGTATAAATCCCCTCGCCGTGATCTATCACCACGGATCCGCCCGCATAGTAGCGATCTTTTGCGATGACGACTACGCCGTCGTTTGCGGCGATTACGAACGTGCCGACTGCTGCTCTAAAGTCCGTGCCGCCGTGGTAGCTTTTTAAAGTGCCGTTAAATACGCGCGCGGTGCCAAACGGACTCGTGACTGCCGAGCTCATCGGCAGGATAAATTTGGAGTCAAATTTTAGCCCGACATTGGCCGTGGCGTAGATTTTATTCGCCTCCTCGCGCTCCTCCTCGATGCGCTTTAGCACGTCTTTTGGCGGCGTTACTTTGCTGCCTTCGACGGTTATTTTTTCTTTATTATATTGTCCCTCTACGATCTTAAAAATTATCGTCTCATCGCCGCCTTTAAGCCCGTTTATTAGCTTGATCTCGCCTTTTTGGCGGTATCCCGCGGAAACGACGGCAAATTTTAGTTTTTCATCCCCGGGCACGCTAAGCCAGCGCTTTTTCTTACCGTCGATGCTTAAATTTCCGGCAAATTTAGCCTCCACCTGCACTATCTCGACGTCGCCGTTTACGATCGTCTGAGTTTGGCTAGGCGCGCTGCCCTGCCCTTTTGCGCTCAAATTTAAACATATCAAAACGGCTAAAAAAATCTTTTTCATTTATATCCTTTACGTAAATTTAACTAATAATTTTTAAATTTAATAAAAAAATACTATAATAGCGGGTAAATTTTACGAAAAAGGAAATGAAAATGAAAAGATTTTTAAAGCTTGCCGCTTACGCGCTTTTGCTAGGCCAGCTTGCTTACGCGGACTTTACGCAAAATCAAAAAGTACGAACTTCATTTGATATCTTAAACGATTTGGGCTCTAGAAAACTGCTAAATTTAAAAGATACTAGCGAAATAAGAGGCATCATGGTCATCCCTGATGTGGTTAGCGGCGGGCTAGTCTTGACGACGCATACCGGAGACGGCATATTCGTCGGCAGAAATGATGAAAATGAATGGAGTAGTCCTATATTTATAAATTTTAAAGGCGGCGGCATAGGCCTGCAGGGCGGCTATAAATCAACCGACCTTGTCGTGCTGTTTAAATCAAGAAGGTCATATGCCGGGCTAATAAACGGTAAAGGTCAAATCGATCTTAGCGCCGATGCCGTAGTGCTAGCCGCCGGAGAAAAAGCCGGCGTAATGAGCGACCTGCCTGAAATTTCGGCTTGGGCTACGCTTAGAGGCAAAAGCAGAGGTCTTTTTGCGGGCGTTAGCATAAATACCTCTTTGGTAGTCGTCGACAAACAAGCTACGTACGATTACTACGATAGAATGTACGATATGGAGGACATCTACAACAATTCTCCGAAAGATTCTAGATATACAAAAACGCTAAAAGAAGTATTGAATAAATATTTTAAATGATTAAGCAGAAAAACGGTTTGGCCTAGAGGCTAAACCGTATAAAGAGAGACGAATCTTTTTTTATTGATCGGCGAAAACTGAGTCATATACTCAAACGCCT
>NZ_CALINL010000092.1 GCF_938045225.1 uncultured Campylobacter sp. | reverse complement strand
TATTGCCGTTTAATGGAGTAAAAAAGCCGTCAAATTTAACAGTGGCGCTTCTTTCTAGTCCCAAGCTTCTATTTATAGGAGTTAATACGCTTATGCCTTCATATATATTTACGCCTTTTGGTTTTATTCTTTGTACGCTTGATGGACCGAAGTCGTAAACTATTGCCAAAGCCCATCCGCCATAACGAGGAGTATATACGTTTCTAAACGATCCATCTACGTTTATAACGGCCAAAATAGGTTTTTCTACAGTAGTCTTTATGTCGCCCGCGCTAAATGTTCTACTAGCCGCAGTATTTCCTAGTGAGTCTTTAACTAATTGTGTTACGTCTACGCTAGCTTGATACTGAAAGCTAAAAGATTTATCATGCGAGCTATATGAACCATCCCAGTAGGTGTTTTCTTCTAGGGCGGCTAAATCGTATATGCCTTTGGGGGTTTTGAATCTTATCTTATTAAAATCCTTTATTATATTAAAATACCCATCTCTCGTCATTTGGTATTGACTGCGACCAACAATACGTCCGGCCCAAAATAGCCTTGCAAATACTATTTTTTTCCCGGTTATTTCATTGTCTATACTGCCCCCATTTCGATCTTTTATGTCGGAAAAGTTAAAGGTAGCTTTCGCGGAGTTTGTCGTGTATCCAAAGTCTTCATTTTCGTATACTACCTCTGAGATAGAGGTTTGCCATGGCGTAGGCTCAAAATTATATCCTCCGTTTTTCATCTTGAGGATACTAGCACCGATGATCTCTACGTCGCCGTATATTGTTTTAGCCTCAGATTTTTCACCGCTTACTATCGTATAAATTGGTAGCTTTTTAAAATCAGGCGTTTGCTTATTGTCTATACCGCGCTCTCTACCGTGGCTAACCATTGTGCTCATTGTATGAGTGAGTCCATTTTTGTCAGTATATGTTTCACTCCAGCAACATGTAGCTATCAGTAAAGGAATCGTAAAGATTCTTAAAAAATTCATTTTTTCTCCATTAATTGTTACTTCTCTATAAAATCTGAAATTTTTTCAGCCTGTTTGTACATCGGATATGTCCATGCGTCAAGGACTATTTGCGATAGCGTCATATTTGTCATATTGCAAACGATAGGAGCGATGAAATTTACCGTCGATGTCTCGATCGGAGTGCCCACGACCATGATGTTGTAAATCCTTAGCTCGCTTTTGTCGTTTATGTCCATCAGCTCCTGATAGTACGTTGGTATCTCAAATTCATAATTTCTCAAAGCATACGGATTTATCGCGGTGAAAGATGTATCGTCGTCCTTGCTTTGAAGCTTTATGAAAAATTGATCTAGCTCTTTTAATTCATAACTTTTAATATGCTCAAAGCCTAAAATCGGACTTTTGACTTGAAAAATCATATATATCTCCTTAATTAAATATTTACTTTTTACGCGAATTGTATCCAAAATTTCCTATTTTTAAGCATAAAATGAAATCAAATTTACCGAAAAGCAATAAAAACAATGGTAAAATAGTCTGTTTTAAAAAATTTAAAATTTAAGGGAACGTATGAAAAATTTGATCAAATTTTTATCTGCGGTGTTTTTTGTTTGTTTAATCGGCGGTTGTGCCGACAAATACACCGAGCTTTATAATCTAACGCCCGATCAGTGGTACTCTGAGATCATCGGCGATATCAAAAATCGTGACCTAGAAAGCGCCGACAAACACTATACGGCGATGTCTAGCGAGCATGTAGCTAGCCCGCTTTTGGAGCAAATTTTACTCATCCTTGCCCAAGCTCACGCAAATGATGAAGAGTATCTCATGGCAAATCACTATCTTGATGAATACATCAAAAGATATGGCGATAACGGTCCAAAAACAGAATTTGCTCAGTATCTAAAGATAAAGGCAAATTTTGACTCATTTACCCAGCCAAACCGCAACCAAAAGCTAATGGAGGATAGCGTAACTGAGATCGAGAAATTTCTTTATATGTATCCAAATACCGAGTATAAGCCGCTTATTGAGACCATGCTTATCAAATTTAAGCTAGCCCTTTACTTCTTAGACATGCAAATAGCAGATCTTTACAAGAGAACTGGCCGTGATGTTTCGGCTAAAATTTACGAGCAAAAACTAGAAGAGTCGCCGTTTAAAAACTCAGACCTTATCAAACCTGACGTGGCATGGTATAGAAAACTGTTTGAATAGGAGAAATTTTGCAAATAAACGAAAACAAAGGCTTCCCAACTGAGATCCCTATCATAGTTGAGGACGAGCTATTTTTATATCCATTTATGATAACGCCGCTTTTTTTAAGCGACGAAGAAAATTTAAAAGCGCTTGAGCTTGCCATACAAGGAGAAACGCCGATCCTTGTCGTGCCTACAAAGCCCCAGCAAGACGGCGCTAGAGACTTTGATGGTATCTATGATGCTGGTGTGATCGGCACTATAATGCGCCGTGTGCCGCTACCTGACGGACGCGTAAAAGTGCTATTTCAGGGCATCGACAAAGGTAAAATTTTAAAACAATCAGGTATAAACCCACTCCGCGGCATCGTCGATATGCTCCACGTCAAGCGCCCATCACAGGTCAAAACTGACGCTCTCATCGTAGTTTTAAGAGAAAAAGTAAGA
>NZ_CALINL010000091.1 GCF_938045225.1 uncultured Campylobacter sp. | reverse complement strand
CTTCCGCGTCCTTTTTTCAAAACTCCGCTTTAACACAAATTTCATCTATCTATTTTGATAATTCAAAAACTCAAAATTTATTACTTAATACGCATAAAAATACAAAAGCTTCACGCCCAAGGCTCCATATTTTGTAGCTGATATTTCATAAAATATTAAGTTTTATTTTTATACTTATGCTATATAATAATAAAATTTTAAATATTTAACACGTATATTTAAAAAATACAACTTAAAGGTGTGAAAATGTCTTTAACCAAGTCACAAATTTCAGGACTTTATGTTGCCTTATTTGGCAGGTCTAGCGAAGGCGCAGGTAATGAAGCCTGGCTAAAATCGGCAAACGCTAAAAATTCAAGTTTATCTAACATTGCAAATTTGATGTTGGATACGACGGCGTCAAAGGAATTTTTCGGCAAAAGCCTGGAGAGCAACGAAAGTTTCATCAAGCATATTTATGCAACATTGTTAAACAAGGATGAAAATACCGACGTCGGCGGAAAAGCGGGTTGGATAAATATGCTAAATAATACAAACGACAGAGGTCAAGTCGTAAGCGAGATCTTAAAAGCGGCGCTAAACCCGGTACACGCGCAAAGCTCGGATGCCGCCACTAGAGACGCGCATAAAACGCTGATAAACAAAATCATCGCCTCAAACGTCGTAGCTGATAGCGTACAAGACGTACCGGGTGGCGATATAAAAACGGCTTTAAATTCTTTTTTAAAAATAAACGACACTATAACGGCGACATCCTCCGCTCAGGATATAAAAAACGTCATCATAAACAACAAATCAAATTTGACGCTAGATGACGCAAAACTGGACGAATCGCTAAGTAAAAACGATAAAATATCCGTAATATCGCAAGTAACGGGAAAAAGCGAAAGCGAGATAAAAAGTCAATTTCCAAACTACGATAAAGATTATGTCCCTACTCCGGAGCCAAAACCAGATCCCAAACCGGAGCCAAAACCCGACCATGATCCCATCATCGAAAAAACCGATGTTAAGACGTTTTTGGAAAAAGCTGCAAACATCGCCGACGAAAGCACTTCGTTTATCATAGAAGACGAAGCGGGAAATATACAAAACAATATAGATAAAATCGCCTCAAATTTAAAATACGTCATATCTATCAAATTTAGCGGCAGCTTTACGCTAGACGCCAGCAAGGCTACTACGATGCTACTAAATAAAATTTCCGAAGGCAAAATTTGGCTAGAAAGCGTAACGAGCGATCATCTAAATTTGATAAAAAGCAGTTCGGTAGAGAAATTTTTTATAGACGATAGTAAAGATTTTACGTTAGATATCGCTACCTTTATATCGTTAAAAGACAAGATCACAAATCTCGATAAATTAGTATT
>NZ_CALINL010000090.1 GCF_938045225.1 uncultured Campylobacter sp. | reverse complement strand
CCGCAATCAAATCCCCGAAGAGATCGTGCGCGTATTTGAAAAGCACGGCTTCATCTGGGGTGGGCGTTGGGTGAGTTTTGACACGATGCACTTTGAATATAGGCCGGAGTTTGGATATCTGAGATAAATTTGACGGCGATTTTAACGATAAATTTGGGTGAAATTTGACTCAAATTTATCGTTACGTTTTGGCTGGCGACAGGATGTCGCCGCTTTGCCCTCTGTTAAAATTTGAGCTCTAATCGAGGCGATGGGGCGGCTTGTAAATTTTAAATTTAATGTTGACCGCACGGTAACCCGCGTGCCGATTTTTTAGTTTAAGCAAATTTGACGAATTTGAGATTTTTAAAATTTCAAGCGGTAATTTTTCCAAAGTAGCGCTAGAAATTTGATACGCCAAAATTTAAAACAATGCTTGCGCCGCTCGCTAGCAAATTTTGCCAACAAATCCCTGCTACTTAATTTACCGCGATCTCGATGCTTTTACTTATAAATGCCTCTTAAAACTCGCTTTCAAACATCCGCTTGATCTCGCTTCCAAGTACGCAGTTACCCTTTCGCCAGGGGCGGCAGATCACGTTGCCTTCTTCGCCTGCGCTTAGGCAGACGCAGTTAAAATAACTCTTATCCGAAGCATTGTCCGAGACAAGGTAAACAAGCCCGTTTTCGGGGATAAAATTCCCTCTGCAGGCCCGCGCACTGTCGGCACTATCTTTATCGCCGCCCTGGCGTAAAATTTCGCGCCGTCCAATATGTCTTTAACATTTATCCACTCAGCCATTTTCTGCCTCTTTTTCTAAATTTAGCTCCACGAGCGCACTCTCGCCAACTACACGAACGCCAAGTTTTTTTAGCGCCGCTGCGGTTATCCCGTCGCCGCTAACGATCCGCCCAGTAAAGCTTCCGTCGTAAACTTCGCCGCTTCCGCAGCTTGGGCTTCGCTCTTTTAAAACCGCGATTTTACAGCCGTTTTTACGGGCGATATCTGCGCAAATTTGAGCACCCGAAAGAAACTCCCGCGTCACGTCGCGACCGCTAAATTTAGTAAGCACCCGTCCCTTTGCGCAAATTTCGGCAGGTTCGCGCGGGGTCGCTAGTCCGCCCATACTCTCCGGGCAAACGGCGATTAGCTCGTAAATTTGTCTAAGCTTGGCAAGCTCGCCCGCGCAAATCGCGTCTGCGTTATTACCGCCGTTATATTTGCAGTTTTCGCCGAGCAGGCAGGCGCTGATTAAAATTTTGGGTTTATTTTTCATCGTTAGTTCCGAAATTTGATGGTCGGCAGGCGTTATTTTGGCTCAAATTTACTAACGCTTCGAACGGCAAATTTAAAACGTTCGTCAAATTTACCGTCAAATTTAGCCGAATTTGAGCCGACTCGCACAAATATAAAGCCGGCCCGAAGCGTCAAAATGTAACTTAAAGCCCGGCCTCTTTTTTGATCTTATCTATATACATATGCCTTAGCATCGGCACGTATTTGCCGACTTTGCCGCCGTTTATCGGCTT
>NZ_CALINL010000089.1 GCF_938045225.1 uncultured Campylobacter sp. | reverse complement strand
AAAAACCGTTATAAAAGCATTCCTAATCTGTTCTTTTAGTGGAAAGATAACCTTCCCTAGTTCAGCACGAGAAAGCTTTATATAATTTATTATTTTTCCCATCTCTAACCTTTTTAACTGGCAGGGCAAGAGGGATTCGAACCCCCAACCATTGGATTTGGAATCCAGCGCTCTACCGTTGGAGCTATTGCCCTAAAAAGCCTTAGCTCTTTAACTTAACTTCTTTATGAACAGTATGTTTTTTTAGTCTTGGGCAATATTTTTTTAGTTCCAATTTTTCGGTCGTTGTCTTACTATTTTTTACTGTAGTATAATTTATATCACCCGATTCAGAACATTTAAGACCGACTTTTATTCTATTACCTTTTGCCATAAATTCCCTTCAAAAAGCGGAGAAGAGTCTCCGCTAAAATTTATAAATTAGATTATGCTAAAATTTTAGAAACAACGCCTGAGCCGACTGTTCTACCGCCTTCGCGAATCGCAAAGCGAGTTCCCTCTTCAAGAGCAACTGGCGCAATAAGCTCAACAGTTATCTTTAGGTTGTCACCAGGCATAACCATCTCTGTTCCTTCTGGAAGAGTGATAGAGCCAGTAACGTCAGTCGTTCTTACATAGAATTGCGGTCTATAGTTGTTAAAGAATGGAGTGTGGCGTCCACCCTCTTCTTTTGTTAAAATATAAACTTCGCCCTCAAATTTAGTGTGAGGAGTAATTGATTTAGGTTTGCAAAGAACCATACCGCGCTCAACATCTTCTTTTTTTGTGCCTCTTAGAAGAACGCCTACGTTATCGCCTGCTTCGCCTTGGTCCATTTCTTTTCTAAACATCTCGACGCCGGTAACTGTAGTAGTTTGAGTTGGTCTAATACCTACGATTTCGATGGTATCGCCGACTTTGACGACGCCTTTTTCAATTCTACCGGTAACAACCGTACCGCGACCAGAAATAGAGAAAACGTCCTCGATAGGCATTAAGAAATCTTTGTCTGTTGCGCGTACTGGAGTTGGAATATACTCATCAACTCTAGCCATAAGCTCAAGAACCTTTGCAGACCATTCGCCGTCTGTTCCAGCCTTAGCCTCATTAAGAGCTTGTAGAGCCGAGCCTGCTACGATTGGAGTATCGTCACCAGGGAAATCGTACTCGTTTAGAAGCTCGCGAATTTCCATCTCAACTAGCTCAAGAAGCTCAGCATCGTCAACCATATCAGCTTTGTTCATAAAAACAACGATATATGGAACGCCTACTTGGCGAGATAGCAAGATGTGTTCTCTAGTTTGAGGCATTGGACCGTCAGCAGCAGAAACAACTAGGATGGCGCCGTCCATTTGAGCCGCACCGGTAATCATGTTTTTAACGTAGTCGGCGTGACCTGGGCAGTCAACATGCGCATAGTGGCGATTCTCAGTCTCGTACTCAATGTGAGAAGTAGCGATGGTAATACCGCGCTCTTTCTCTTCTGGGGCGTTGTCGATATTATCATAGTCTTTTAGCTCAGCAAGACCTTTTCTTGAAAGAACAGCAGAAATTGCAGCTGTCAAAGTTGTTTTACCATGGTCAACGTGACCGATAGTACCGATGTTTACGTGTGGCTTGTTACGTGAAAATTTTTCTTTTGCCATCTCTTCCTCCGTAGTGATATTTGCAATTCTAGTTTATACTTAATTTTACTTCTCTAAAATCCGTGGAGCTCATAGCGGGACTTGAACCCGCGACCTCTTCCTTACCAAGGAAGTGCTCTACCTCTGAGCCATATGAGCGTCAAGCGCTTGGCATTAGAGAATTTTTCAAAGTATAAACAACTAAATGAAAATAAAAAGGTGTGCTGTAGAAAATGTATAAAATTTAATATTTTTATCATCTTACAGCTCCCAGTTTAGTTCCAAAATCTGGAGCGGGAAACGGGGCTCGAACCCGCGACCCTCAGCTTGGAAGGCTGATGCTCTAGCCAACTGAGCTACTCCCGCGCGTAGCATGGTGGTGAGACGTGGATTCGAACCACGGAAGACATAGTCAGCAGATTTACAGTCTGCCCTCGTTGGCCACTTGAGTATCTCACCCTATTTTAAAAAATAAATGCTTTGCAATGGTATTTCTGGTCAAACACTGTTATGAAATGGAGCTGGTGAACGGACTTGAACCGCCGACCCACTGCTTACAAGGCAGTAGCTCTACCAACTGAGCTACACCAGCATCCTGATTTATGAAAGTTGGATTATAGCCCAATTTCTTTTCAAAGTCAAGCTTTTTTTAAAATTTTTTGGAAATAAGGATAAAAAATTAGAATTTAGCCGCACATGCAAGCTAAATTTTAGCCCATTGGTTCCGGAGCCTCTTTAAAAAATAGGTCCGGCTTCTTTCTTAATCCTCGTTTTTTCGGCATATTTACGTCTTTTTCTTCTGCAGTGGTTTTAGAATCAAGGGCGCCTTTATCGTCGTTATTTTCGTTTTTTACTATCCCGGCGTACGCCTCTTTGTATCCTGCGGATTTTATTTTATTAATTAAAATTTTAATTTTTTCTCCACTTAGAGGCTGTGTTTTTATCGCGATGGCACGGTATCTACCGAATTTACCGCTAACGACCTTTTCGACGCCTTCCAGGCTACCTACTTTTTTTTCAACGGCTACTCGCGTGCTTTCTATTGCCTTTTCGCTTACGTCGTCGCCAAAAGCGCTTACGAAAATATGATATTCGTCGTTTGCAAGCAAGGCGCCAAAAAACATCAAAATAACGAATATCACCTTTTTCACGAAATTTCCTTAGGATATTTATCAAATTTTACAGTATCGACCGACCGTCTTATCATTATACAACAAAAAAATATAAACTTACAGTCAAACTCTATCCAAGCACCCTTGCGATTAACTCTATCGGGTTCTCGCACTTCACGTCTGAGCCGCCGATATGTAGCGCATTTGAAATTTGCATTTTACAGGCGCTACACTCAGCGCTTACGATCTTTGCGCCAGAGTTTTTTATCATCTCTGATTTTCTTTGTCCGGCCGCACGGCTTAGGTGATATTTTTCAGACTGCATCGTCACTCCGCCAAAACCGCAACACTCGTTTGGATCGCTCATTTCTGTTATTTCGTAGTTTTGAGCGAGCAGTTTGCGAGGCTCTTTAAAGACGCCTTGCATTTTTCTAGCGTGACAAGGATCGTGATATGTCACGGAGGCTAAGTTTTTACCTTTTTTAGCTAAAATTTCAGCTAAATTCGTAAATTTTTCAAAATACTCCGTCGCTAAAAATATCTTCTTGCTCACAGCTTTTGCGCGCTCTCGCCACTGCTCGTCATCATGGAAAAAGTGCTCGTAGTCGATCTTTATCATCGCCGAACAGGTCGCCTCGGGCACGATGATGGCGTCTAGTTCGCCCAGCATTTTTTCAAAATACTCGATATTTCTCTTTGCCAAAACCTCGACCGTCGCAAAATCCCCCGTAAAATACGCCGGCGCGCCGCAACAGGCCTGCTTTTTCATCAAATTTAAATTTAATCCAAGCTCGCGCGCTATCTTAACCAGAGCCTCGCCGATACCAGTATATGCGTAGTTTCCCATACAGCCGATAAAAACTCCGATGGTTTTATCGCCGCCGTTATCGATAAACTCGGCGTGCGAGTTTAAAAAGCTCTTTTTGCTAGCAGTAGGTAAAAGCCGCTCTTTTTTCACCATCGGCAGGCTAAACCTCGGACTCATCGCTCCTTCGCGGATCTTAAACGCGCAGCTTTGAAACACGTAGCCAAGCTTTGCCGCCAAATCCATAACCGCACGGTGGCGAAGCAACCAAAAAAATGCCTTTTTATACCACGCTATACCAAATTTATCCGCGATATCGCGGCGAACGTTTTCTATCGCCGTATCCACGCGCAATGAGTTTGGGCAGACCTCGACGCAGTTCGTGCACAAAAAGCAGCTCTCAAAGATATTTTTCGCGCTTTTATCGAGCTTTAGCTCGCCGCGCTCGTAAGCTCCCACAAGATCCAGAAAGCCACGCGGAGAGGTTGTTTCGTCGGAGTTTATATTGTGGATCGTGCAGACTTGGATACATTTGCCGCATTTTACGCATTTATCTGAAATTTCGCTAAATTTAAACATGTCCGCCCATCAAACCGTTTTTGAAAATCGACGTAAATTTTCGGGTATTTTTTTCAAATACGCGTCAAAGCACATCGCGATATTTCGTATGATCAGCGTACCCGTCTCGTTTACGCTGATTTTTTCTGGCGTTACGGTTACAAATTCGCTCAAATTTTCAAGCTCGACCAAATCATCTTTAAAATACTCGAAAAATTTGATGTCAAATTTAGCCTCGACCGCCTTGATATCAAGCGCAAAGTTGCTCATCAGGCTCATTATCACGGCTTTTCTGATTAGATCGTCGCCGGTTAGATAAATGCCCTTGCAATACGGCAAAACGCCGCTATCTAGGGCTTTTTCGTATTCGTCCATGTCTTTGAAATTTTGCGCGTAGTATCTTTGCCCCTCGCCGATGCTAGTTAGTCCGATGCCGATGAGATCGGCTCCGCCCTTGGTCGTGTAGCCCTGGAAGTTTCTATGAAGCGTACCGTTAGCAAGCGCGCCGAAAAGCTCGTCGCCCGGCTTTGCAAAGTGATCCATGCCGATCATTTTGTAGCCGTTTTTGATAAAAAACTCAGCCGTGTACTTTAAAATTTCAAGCTTGGTTTTAGGGCTAGGCAGCGTGGCTTCGTCAAATTTGCGCATGGATTTTTTTATCCACGGCACGTGCGCGTAGTTAAACACCGCCAAGCGGTCTGGAGACAGCGTCAAAGCCTTATCCAGCGTCGCTTTAAAGCTCTCTAGTGTCTGATACGGCAGGCCGTAGATCAGGTCCATATTTATCGAGTTTATGCCCTTAGCGCGCGCCATATCCACGGCGTTTTTGGTGATTTCGTAGGGCTGGATGCGGTGGATCTCTTTTTGCACTCGCTCGTCAAAGTCCTGCACGCCGTAGCTGATGCGGTTAAAGCCATGAGAAATGAGCACATCAAGCTGCTCGCGGGTCAAAAATCTCGGGTCGATTTCGCAGCTGATTTCAGCCTCGGGCGAGAAATTTTTAAATTTAGCCTTTATCATTTTTATGATTTCATCTAGCTGATCCGCACCGTAGAATGTCGGAGTGCCGCCGCCAAAGTGCATTTGCAGCACGGGCGCGTTCGTGTCGAGGTTTGCCGCTAGCAGATCAAGCTCTTTTTGCAGATACTCCATATAGCGCGTTTTGCGGTCCTCTTTGCTCGTATAGATCACGTTGCAACCGCAAAAATAACAGGCGCTGCGGCAAAACGGCAGGTGCAAATAAAGCGAAAGCGGGCGCGAGGCGTCGCGGTTTTTTAGCTCCCGCAGGTAGTCTTCGTAGCCAAATTTATCGCTAAACTCGGGCGCGGTCGGATAGCTCGTGTATCGCGGCCCGGGGCGCGAATATTTCACGTAAGCGTCAAAATCTATCATAGCGTTTTATTCCTTGCGTTTTTCATTAAATTCTGCATATCGACGAACAAATTCGGATACTGCTTTTTGATACCCTTTACCAGTTTTTCCAAATTTACGTCGATGCTTTTTTTATTTTTATTTTTTGCGGCGATCTTACGTATCTCGTCCATCGCCACGACCCAAACGTCGGCGAAGTCTATCGGTACGTTTTGCCAGATCGTCTTTTCAAGCCTTAGCTCGAAATTTTCCTTTTGGACGTTGCGGTAGGCTTCGATGAGCTGCGAGAGCGATTTTAACGAAACCATCGTGTGTAAATTTTGATTTTCGTCAATGCCAAACCACGGCTCCACTCCGTCCCACGAGCCGCTTTTTAGGCTAAGGCTCATTTGATTAGGATCGCTTGTCGGCACGATCTCAAATATCGTTTTCTCGCCCTCTTTTATCCCGAGCTCGCCCGAAATTTCGTCGATTTTTTCGTATGTTTTTTGTAGATTTTTTTCTTTCATTTACTTCCTTAACTTACCCGTTTCGATGCCTATCGAGCCAAACCATCACGCCTTTTTGCGCGTGCAGTCTATTTTCGGCTTCGGCAAAAATCTCATCCGCATGCGCTTCAAACACCGCCTCGCTCACCTCGTATCCGCGGTAGGCAGGCAAACAGTGCAAAAATATCGCTCGCGGCGCGGCTAAACTCATCAAATTTTCATCCACGCAAAAGCCCGCGAAGTCTTTTAAGCGCTTTTCTTTTTCCGCCTCCTGCCCCATCGAGACCCAGGTGTCGGTAGTGACGAGGTTAGCGCCCAAGACGGCTTCTTTTACGTCATGAGTTAGATAAATTTTAGCTCCCGAAATTTGTGCGTTTTTCATAGCTAAATTTACGACGTCGGCGTCCGGCTCGTAGCCCTTTGGCGTAGCGATCCTTAGCTCAAAGCCAAGCTTGCTAGCTAACATCAGCCACGAGTGCGCCATGTTATTGCCGTCGCCCACGAACGCCGCTTTTATCTCGTCTATTTTTAGCCCGCATTCGACCGCCGTCATGAGATCGGCCATCAGCTGCGCGGGATGAAATTTATCGCTAAGTCCGTTTATCACGGGTACGCGGCTAAATTTAGCAAGCTCCTCTAACGTCTCGTGGCGATTAACGCGAGCCATGATGAGATCGCACATTCGCGAGATCACGCGCGCGGTGTCTTTTATCGGTTCGCCGCGCCCGATCTGGATGTCGCTCGAGCTGAGAAACAGCGCGTGACCGCCAAGCTCGTTCATTCCTACGTCAAAGCTAACTCGCGTTCTAGTCGAGCTTTTTTCAAATATCATCGCTAATTTTTGATCTTTTAGATACGGCTTAAAATCTCGCGCCTTCGCCTCTTTTTTTATCTGCAAACCCAAATTTAAAATTTCGATGATTTCGTCTTTGCTAAAATCGTTTAACGTCAAAAAGTGCCGCATTTTGCCCCCTTTAAATTCCCAAATTTGCCCACAAATTTTTAAGGCGAAGTATCGCGAGATAGATTTGCTTGTTTTGAAGTAAATTTCGTCCCAAGATAAGGCATGTAGCCTATCGAAGGGCGAAATTTACGAAATCAAGCAAAGATACTCGCAAGACGAGCCGCTATTTTCTTAGTAAAGCGGCGGCTTCTTTGGCATGATAGCTAATTATCATATCCGCCCCCGCTCTCTTAAACCCGACTAGCGTCTCCATCATCACGCGCTCGTAGTCGATGACGCCCGCTTTTGCCGCAGCTTTTAGTAGGGCGTATTCGCCGCTCACGTTATACGCGCAGATCGGCAGTCTCGTCGCTTCGCGCAGATCACGGATGATATCTAGATACGCCAGAGCCGGTTTTACCATCAAGATATCGGCCCCCTGCGCCTCGTCCTCCAGACTCTCGCTCACGGCTTCTAGGCGGTTTGCGGGATCCATCTGATAGCTCTTTCTATCGCCAAAACTTGGCGCGCTCTCGGCTACGTCGCGAAACGGCCCGTAGTACGCCGAAGCAAATTTGGTCGAATACGCCATAATCGGCAAATTTTCATATCCGCTCAAATCTAGCGCCCCACGCAAGGTAGCGATGATGCCGTCCATCATACCGCTTGGAGCGATCATATCGGCGCCGTTTTTGGCGTGGATCAGCGCTTGTTTAGCGGAGATCTCTAGCGTCGCGTCGTTATCGACGGTCTGGTGGACGTGGTCTAGGATGCCGCAGTGACCGTGATCGGTGTACTCGCAAAAGCAAAGATCGGTTATCACGACCAGATCAGGAAATTTATCCTTTATCGCTCGCAGCGCGGTCGCTATGATGCCGTCATCGCTTAGAGCGTCGCTGCCTACGCTATCTTTTAGGCTAGGGATTCCAAATAAAATAACCGCTTTTACGCCCAAATTTCGTACGATTTCGCACTCTTTTAAAATTTCGTCC
>NZ_CALINL010000088.1 GCF_938045225.1 uncultured Campylobacter sp. | reverse complement strand
AGCGATCTTTTAGTTGCTTGCTCGTAGTTTAAAATTTCAAATTTAACTCCAGCATTAGTAAATTTATCTCTAAATTTTTCAAATTTAGCTATCAAATTTCTATCGTGAGCACGGCTGTTATCTAGCCAAAATATAAGCTCATCTTTTGAAATTTCGCCTCTTTTTAAGGCAAGCTCAAACCACGCATTTATCGCGTCTTCTTTTGCATGCGTCATCCGAAAAATGTCGCCACTTTTAACACTAAATTTAAAGACGCTCTCGCCAGCTTCGTTACAAACAACAAATTCTCCGTCCTCTTTTGCGATAAAAGTCTTATCGTGACTGCCGTACTCCTCGGCCTTTTTAGCCATTAGACCTACATTTGAGACGCTACCGATTTTAGCGGGATCTAGCGCGCCATTTGCCTTGATCTCCGCGATCGCGGCCTCATAAACGACGGCGTAGGTTTTATCTGGTATCACGGCTTTGGTTTCGCGAGCTATACCATCTTTATCCCACATTTTGCCGCCGTTTTTTATCATCGCCGGCATCGAGGCGTCGATGATAACGTCGCTAGGCACGTGTAAATTTGTAACGCCTGCGGCCGAATTTACCATCGCCAAATTTGGCCTTGCGGCATAAATTTCATCAAATTTGGCTTTTATTTTTTCTTGCGTAGCTTGCGGCAAATTTAAAATCCGCGAAAAAAGGTCTTTTAGCCCGTTGTTTTCGCTGACGTTTACGCTTTTTAGCTCGTCTGCAAACTCTTCAAAAACTTCAGCGAAAAAAATCTTTACGAAATGCCCGAAAATCACGGGATCGCTCACCTTCATCATCGAGGCTTTTAGATGCACGCTAAAGAGCAAATTTTTTGCTTTCGCGTCCGCGATTTGCTCATTTATAAAGGCGTCTAGCTCTCGCGCGCTCATGAAGCTAGCGTCGATTATATCGCCTTTTTCTACGGCTAAATTTTCTTTTAGCACGCGTTTTTCGCCGCTTTTTGAGATAAATTCGACGCGTAAATTTTCATCCGTTTCAAAGCTAATCGAGCGCTCGGAGGAGTAAAAATCTCCGCCCTTCATATAGGCGACTTCGGTTTTGCTATCTTTTTCAAAAGGGGTGATTTTATATGGGTTTTCGCGGGCGTAGCGTTTTACCGCACCGACGCATCTGCGGTCGGAGTTGCCTTCTCGCAGCACGGGATTTACCGCACTTCCTAGCACTTTGGCGTACCTAGAGGCCGCGTCTTTTTCCTCCGGAGTTTTTGGCTCGGACGGGTATGGCGGCAGATCGTAGCCCTTAGCGCGAAGCTCCATGATAGCGGCGTTTAGCTGAGGCAAGCTAGCCGAGATATTTGGTAGCTTAATTATATTAGCGCGCTTTTCTTGCGTCAAATTTCGCAGCATCTCCAGGTCGTCGCTCACTCGCAGATCGGGCGGCAGCTTGTCGTTAAAAGCAGCGATGATCCGCGCGGCTAGCCCTATGTCGGCCTGAGTTATCTCTATGCCGCCCGCGCGTAAAAACGCCTGCAGGATCGGAAACAGCGAATAACTCGCAAGCAGCGGGGATTCGTCGGTTCTAGTATAGACGATGTCGCTCATCTTTCCTCCTAATTAAATTTCGCAAAATCTTATCCAAATTTATATTAAAACGCCTTTTGGCGGGCTATTTTTGGGAATTTATCGCACCTACGTGCTCCTCGTATGTTACGCTAAATTTATGCTTGTCCGTCTTTTTATCCCGCATGAAGTACAAAAACTCGCTCTGCGCGGGCCTTATAGCCGCCCTGATCGCAGCTAACCCCACGGTGCAGACGGGG
>NZ_CALINL010000087.1 GCF_938045225.1 uncultured Campylobacter sp. | reverse complement strand
CAGTCGGATAAAGCCGAGAGTATAAACATGTAGGCATAAATTTTAAACAGCGGACTTTGCGTGACGCGCGCCAACCTAAAATTTAAAATCGTCCAAGAAATCGCCGACAAAGTAAATAATGTAAAAAATATAAGCATAAACTCGGCGCTATAAAATCTTTCCTTTAAATATACCGTTGCTAGCATGGCAATCCAAAAAATCCAACTCGCATAAAACGGCCGCATAAGATCCATCTCGCATAGAGGCTGAAGCGCTTTAAAAGCCGCATAAAAACAAATGAGTGCGCTTATGGATGCGAGTACCCAATGGTTTTTGTTCTGAAACTTCGGCGAAAAAGCTA
This sequence comes from uncultured Campylobacter sp., assembly GCF_938045225.1. Lineage (GTDB taxonomy): Bacteria > Campylobacterota > Campylobacteria > Campylobacterales > Campylobacteraceae > Campylobacter_A. The sequence continues at coordinate 1,839 of NZ_CALINL010000087.1, read as the reverse complement.
CAATGTAAAACGACAAAATCGTAAACGACATGCAAATAGCCGCCAGAAATCCGAAATTTCTTGCGTTTTTTACGGTTTGAGCTCTATCTTCGGTCAAATTTTGCTCGTTTTCACTCATCTTACTCCTCCTTTATCATAGTCCAAGCGTATAGATAAAACGCAGTCGGCAGCACGTAGAGTGCCGCGATGGCTAGCGCTGCGGCTAACATATATAGACCCCCTCCAAAAAAACCAAACATTGCTAGAGTTTTTATCGTTGCTCCTACGATGGCGCTGACGATAACAAAAAACACGTAGGTCTTAAAAAGCTTATTTTTCGTAATTTTGGCTAGACTGAAATTTAGCTTAAGCCAGAGTAAGAAAAAATATACGATAAGACCTATAAACGCGTAGCTAATGACTTTACTGATACCTGGCGTAACTCCTTTTAGGCTAAGCACTATCGAGAGGAGAATCACTAATACGGCTATGATTACGGTTTTTATGAAGATTTCATAAACATCGGTGTCGTAAATCTCGGCTAGTTTTTTAAGCGCTAACCACATGTAAACGGTGGCCGTTAGCGTCGATAGGTTGGTGATCGCGCTATCTATTAGCTCTAAGTTTTGCAGTTGCTCGAAAGTGTACGGTTGCGTAATGGCTTTGTAAACCGCTATCAAAAACGATGTGGCAAAGTTGGCTAGCAAAAACCAGCATGATATTATGCCTTGCCTTTTGGCTTCTTTTAGAACCTTTTGGTTATAGGATATTTCTTGCATGTTTTCCCTTTTTGTCAAATTTTATATATTTGTTTTGATTTCATCTGCGTCAAATTTGAGCTCCGTTGCTCGTTCGTGTTGAGTTCTAAAATTCGGCTCGCTTGCGTTTTAGGCGTTTAAATTTGGCCTATCGCCGTGCTGGTTGGTCAAATTTATCTCGATTTCGTCTTGCTCGTTTGAGAAATTTTCCGCATTGATCCACGCCGCGAGTAATACGCCCGAAGTCGCTAGATCAAAGAGCGCGTTTGCAAGGGGCACGAATTTGACGATAGGGACGATGAGGGCGGGCGAGAGGACCTCTAGCATGCCGTAGGTGAAGTTTGCGCCCAGGCTAGCGGCAAGCATCCACGCATAAACGCTAAAAAGCGCGCAGCCCGAGGCCTTTGCGAGCTTGAGATTTATGACGACCCACGCGATAGAGACGGCAAATACTGCAAGCGGGATGATGATGTCGGAGATGAGCCTGAGATGGTTTTCATCAAAAACGTAGAGCGCGACCGCGCAGAGGATCACTGCTAAAAAGCCGTTGTAGGCGTATTTAAAGATAGTAAAGACGTTTGTGTTTGATAGCTCCTGTACGCGGATGAGCGCATAGTGGAAAAACGTCAGCGCAAACAGCCACGCTAGCGTGCGAACGATCCAAAACAGGCTCTGATCGCTAGCTAGAAAACTCGCGCTCGCACACAGGATACAAACTGCGCCGAGGATGCCTTGAGTTCTTGCTTTATTAAAATTTCTATTCATTTTTCTCTTTTCGGTGGTTTTGGTTTTAAATTTATAAAATTTGACGCTCAAATTTGCGTCAAATTTGAGGACTCGTAAAAGAGAAAATGTACATAAATTTATTTTAAACGATTATTAAATTTAGCGTGACACAAGCGTTAAATTTGGATAATGTATAAAATGTGAGAAATTAAATTTTCGTAATTTTTGATTAAATTTGATAGCCCAAACCTGCTGGGACTATCAAATTTAAGAAATTTTACTTAGTCGCGTTTTTATCCGCTTTATCTTCAGCCTTCACCTCTTTCGGCCCCACATAATCCTCCCCAAAATATGCCTTTTTTATCTCTTCTTTTTT
>NZ_CALINL010000086.1 GCF_938045225.1 uncultured Campylobacter sp. | reverse complement strand
TTTATGAGGCTAAATTTGAACCCGCTATCGACACGGTGGAGATTTTAAAGCTAGGCTTTAAAGGCGCTGCAATAGGCGCTGAAATAAGGCGTAGGCAGGATCTAGCGATAGATAAATTTTTAAACGAAAAGTCAAGCCGCACTTAAAAATTAACCTAGTTAAAAGCGCAAATTGGCTAAAATCAAGCCCTATTTTAAAGAGGCGAAAGTGGAAAAAACTTCAAATATAAATTTTCAAAATAAAAAAAAGCCGTCGCGATGCGATTGCGACGATATTTTTAAACACTACTTAAAAAATAATTTTTTAAAATTTACAAGTCTTACAAAAGGCTCAAATTTACGCGACCAGACAAGTGCTTTTGCGTCTTTTAAAATGCGTGCTAAGGCGGCTTTTTAATGTTTAATATAGTCCTCGTTCATCCTCAAATCCCCCAAAATACGGGTTCGATCGGCCGCATGTGTGTAAATGCAAACCTTAAGCTACATATAATCAAGCCGACCGTTTTTGACATCAGCGAAAAGGCCGTTAGGCGTGCGGGGCTTGATTACTGGGCGCGGCTAAATCCGGTAATTTGGGAGAGTTTGGACGAGTTTTTGCACGCAAACGCCCAGTTCGAGGATAGATTTTTTTACGCGACGACGAAGGCGCATAAATTTTATTTTGAAGCGGAGTTTAAAAAGGGCGACTTTTTGTTTTTCGGCGGCGAAAGTACGGGCCTACCTATGGAGCTGATGGAGCGAAATTTCTCAAACGCGATCAAAATCCCGATGGGCGAGCACGGCAGGAGTTTAAATTTAGCCACGAGCGCGGGTATCATCGCCTATGAGGCTATCAGGCAAAATTTCGCCCAGTCAGGCCTTGGAAGCGCACTATGAAATTTGCGGCAAATAGGCTCTTTGCGCTCTTTTTTGTGGCCCTGTTTTTCGCCGTTTTTGCGGCGGGCGCCGAGCTAAAGATCGCTACGTTTAACGCGCAAAATTTATTTGACGCCAAAAACGACGGCAGCGAGTATAAAGATTTCGTCGTCGGAAAATCGGAGTGGGGCGAGAAAAAGGCGAGTGCCAAATTTAAAGCCGTAAGCGCAAAGATAAAAGAGCTAAACGCCGATATCATCGCGCTTCAAGAGATAGAAAACGAAATGATTTTAAAAGAGCTGATGAATGATGCGGGTTATAAATATTTTGCCTTTTCAAAGGGTAAAAACGGCCCCGTAGGCCTAGCCGTCATCTCTCGCGTAAAGCCTGAAAAAACGCAAATCTTTAGCGTGCCAAACATAAAAACAAGGGACATTTTGAAGCTTGATTTTGAAGTGGAGGGGCAAAAATTTAGTCTTTTAAATTTGCATTTTCCAGCTAGAAAAAATCCTTTAAAGCAGAGAAAAACGGCTTTTATCACTCTAAAATCAGCTTTAACGGATACCCAAAAGGTCGTGGTTTTGGGCGATTTTAACACGCCTTACGGAGATAAAGAGCTGCTGGGCGATTTTGAAACTAGTAAAAATTTAGCCAATCTATGGGCGTTTTTACCGAAGCACGAGCGCTACTCGCACACGAGCCTAAATGCGCTCGATCACGTCCTGCTCTCAAAGGACGCGCTTAGCCAAAACTATGTCTTAAACAGCTTTAAGGTTGAGCGAGACGGGGCGCAAATTTCGGATCATTTCGCGTTGGTTTTTAGGCTAAATTTTGATAAAAACGCTAAAAATACGCTGCAAAATATCGCCGAGGCGCGGGTCGGCGAGCTGTCAAAGAAGTCAAATTTGCCCGTTTTGCTAAAACGCGCTACGGTCGTGCAAAAAGATAAAAAAGGCTTTACGCTAGCGCAAGATAAGCGCGGTATCTACGTCTACGAGCCAAAAAACGACGCAAAGCCCGGTCAGGTCATGGACATAGCGGTAAACCGCCTAGACGAGTTTAAGGGAAATCTTGAGATCAGCTCGCATTACGCGGTAAAAATTTATGACGAAACGCAAGACCCGCATGAACAGATGCTGGAGGCTAAAAACCTAAAACAAGCGCGCCCGGGCGACGTGTTTAGCCGTATCGGCGGCGAAGTGCGAAACGGCAGACTATACACGCCGTACGGAGATATTAAAATTTACGGCGCAAAGGGCAAACCGCGCAACGAAAAAGAGGCGATTTTTACGTCCGTGCGAGTCGTGAATTATAAAAACGAACCTCAAATTTGGATAGACAATGAAGATAATTGACGCGGTGATGCTTGGCGCATTCGTGCTTTTTACGATATTTTTGATGCGCGGATTCGTCACGCAGACGCTTGAGAGAAGCAAAAGAAGACAAAATTTAAAAAAGGATAAAAAATGAGTGAAACAAAAGAACTGATCGTGGAGATCGGCGTCGAGGAGCTACCGGCGATCCCGTTTTTAAAAGAGTGCGGCAATGTCGCGGCAAAGTGGCGCGAGACGCTAGCGCAAAACGGCCTAGATAGCGAGTGCGAGTTTTACTACACGCCGCGCAGAATTGCGTTCTACCACCCGAAATTTGCGGTGCGTCAGGAGGACGGATTTAGCGAGTTTATCGGTGCGCCTAGACAAGTCGCGCAAAAAGACGGCGCATGGACGCCGGCTGCGCTGAGTTTTGCTAAAAAATGCGGTATCGCAGAGTCTGAGCTAAAATTTGAAACCGTCGGCGGCAAAGAGGTGCTCTACTATAAAAAGCCCGTCGCGGGTAAGCCTAGCTCTGAGCTTCTGGGCGATATGATCGAGAAGTTTTTGCTCGGCTTAAATTTTGGCAAATCCATGCGCTGGGGCGATGGTAAATTCGAGTTTATCCGCCCGGTACGCTCGTTTTTGTGCTTGCTTGGAGACGAGGTTGTTAAATTTAACAAATTTGACGTTGAAAGTGACGATACGATTTTCATGCACAGAAGCGTCGGCTACGATAAATTTACCGTCAAAAATGCGAAAGATTATTTCGCTGCGATGCCTAAAATCGGCGTAATCCTCGATCAAAATGCGCGCCGAGAGAAAATTTTGAGCGAATTTAAACAAATCGAAGCTAAAAACGGCATAACGGTCGAGGTGGACGAGGCGCTGCTAGACGAAGTCGTAGCGATCACCGAGCATCCGACCGCGCTGCTTGGGGGCTTTGAGCGGGAGTTTTTGGAGGTGCCTAGCGAGGTCATCATCACCTCGATGAAGGAAAATCAGAGGTATTTTCCCGTTTTTGAGGGCGGCAAGCTCGCTAATCGCTTCGTGGTCGTTAGCAACGCCATCTCGCCCGAGCCAGCACTCATCGTAAAGGGCAACGAAAAAGTACTTCGCGCGAGGCTTAGCGACGCGATGTTTTTCTGGCGTAGCGACCTGGCGCATGAGTTCGGCCCAGAAAAGCTAAAAAACATCACCTATCTAAAAGAGCTTGGCAGCACATACGACAAAAGCGTACGCGAGCTAGGCGTTGCAAAACGGCTGGCTAAAATCTGCGCCGATCGTCTAAAAGCGTGCGCGGGAGAGGGCTACGAGGCGCTGCTGGAGCGCGCCGTGATGCTGAGCAAGGCCGATCTAACCACGCAGATGGTGTATGAATTTACCGAGCTTCAAGGCGTGATGGGTGGCTACTACGCGGCGGCTAAGGGCGAAAACGAAAACGTCGTAACCGCGATCAAGGAGCAGTACTTGCCGAGCGGTGAGGCTAGCGCGCTACCTAGCACTATATTTAGCTCCGTCGTCGCGCTCGCGATCAAGCTCGAGACGTTAATCGGGCTCTTTAGCGCGGGTAAGATCCCAAGCGGCAACAAGGACCCGTATGCGCTGCGCCGCGCGGCTAACGGCGTTATAAAGATAATCCAAAACGAAAATCTAAACCTTGATATCGCGGCGTTTTTGCGCGAGACGGCGGAGGGCTACGCCAAATTTGACGTCGAGGCGCTGATAGGATTTATATTTGATAGGCTTTATACATTTTTTGACGTGAACCCGTCCGTCGTAAAGGCTTGCCTAGCTAGCAAAAAGGGCGACGTACTCGCGCAGTGCGAGGCGATCGACGCTCTAGGCGCTATCTGCGCGGCAGATGACTTTAGGCAAAATTTCAGCACCTTTAAGCGCCTGGCAAATATCATAAAGGATGAAAATTTCGGCTCGGTTGATGAAGCGAAATTTGAAAATGAGAGCGAGAAAAAGCTAAATGATGCGTTTAAGGCCGCGGTAAAAGCCGGCGGCTCATATAGCGAACGCCTAAAAAATCTTTTCGGTCTAAAAGTCGCGATAGACGAGTTTTTCGACAATGTAATGATAAACGCCGAGGACGAGCTCGTGCGTAAAAACCGCCTTGCGCTCGTTGGGCAAATTTACGCGGAATTTCTTAAGATCGCCGATATAAAAGAGATAAGCTTATAAACGCTAGAAGCGGTGATGCCGCTTCTAAATTTGGCTTGGGGTATAACGTTTAGGTATGATTTGCGCAGGCGTAGCATTTGCTATGTTTGGCAATCCTGAAAAAATCAACCTCGACCTCACGCAGGGTGCGGTTTTGCTGTGGCTTGGTATCGGAGCTAGCGGTCTAGGATACTTTTTATGGAACAAAGGCGCATGTGAGGTAG
>NZ_CALINL010000085.1 GCF_938045225.1 uncultured Campylobacter sp. | reverse complement strand
GCACGAGCCTCTTAAGCTTGGTGTCGTGGGTTCGAGTCCCACCCGGCTCACCAAATGTAATTTGGCCTGTTTTTATGTCTGAAATTAGAGTTTGAAACGGTTCTTTATATCTGTAAAGGACCGTTTTTTTGTTGGTCAATTTCGAGGTTCAAGAATATTTTTCGGGCAAAAAGGTCCATTTGAAGCATGTCAGCTGCTCTCATCTGTAAATCCAGGGAATTTAGGGGGTTCAAGAAATTTTCGGCAGTTAGCTTTAATTTGCTTGGATCCACGATTTTCTCGTTAATTTCCGTTAATCCATCGTCCAGTTTTGTCATCTCCAGTTGCCTTGTATCGATTTGCTGTTTAATGCGGTCTTTGGCCGGTTTAGGCGCATCCTTGCCAAGTTCGGTGCATTGCTCGGCAAGTGCGTCTATTTGGCGTTGTTTATTGTTCTTCATCCGTAGCAGGCCTATCTGGAATCATTTCTAATGTAACCCTTCTTAATAAGATGTTCTCTTAAGATTCTCTCTAGGGCGGTTGTCATTGTTTGCCCTTTATCTTCCGCATAATCTCGTAATTTTTCAACCAACTCACGTTCTATATAGTAGTTTATATAAGCACCGTCTTTTTTCGGGCGTGACATCCTATGACTCCTCCTTAGCTACTACTGATTTTCTTGCTTTCTGTAGTGAAGACAATGAATTGATGACTTTTTCTTGTATCTCTGAAATACCAAATGCTTTAAATACTTCCGTTTCAAAAGCAATCCTTACAGGATCGTTTAGCTCGTCTTCAGTCTTCATTATCTTTCTGCCTTTTAGCTTTGCGAAAGCAGCTACGATTTTTTCTTTTTGTTCGTCGTTTAATAGTTTGGGGTTTAGTATGCGACAATGGCTTATTTTCTCCTTATTGATATCGAGTACTCCTAGGCCTCTTCCAAAACCAGATGCTTCAATAAAGAACATCGTTAGGGCAGAATTGAGCAAGGCATGATATAAATCATCTTTCGCTGTATCATCTTTGCACCTAAGGCCTATTAGTCGCTGATTAATAAATGTCGCTCGATCAAATTTACCAAAGAATAATCTCGTATCAGGATTCATTGCGGTGAAATAATCGGCCGTTTCATTGTCTTTTAATTCGTACCATTTACAGCCATTTATTGCTAATACGTCTGGCAATAACTTACCCACACCGTTCTTTACTGTTTTAAATCTGTTTATCCATTCTAATGCTCCGGTTTTATTACTTTTTTCTAATTCCATAATTGTTTCGCTGCAGCAAAAAGCATCCGAATCCGCTTTGGCTAAAAGGTAGTCACAATTTTTAGCATTGATTAGTACTGGTTTTAGAAATTCGCTTTCGATGGAATGCTCGTTGGGATTTGGATAAAAAAGTTTGTCCCAACCCCTTCTGCTTCCGCGAATTACATCGAATATATCGTTGATTTCTTTCGTGATATTTTTTACTTTGCTTAGCCAATCTATCTCGTGGAAAAGAGCGTTTCTTGAAATACCGGTTTCGAGTAGTTCGTCAATCACGGATTGCGAGTATTTGGATATAGATACTACATTGGAATCGATTTCTTTATTGAGGATGGATGAATTAATCAAAGTTTTTTCTTTTGCGTTATCAGGTATAATTATGCCCGAAGCTGTCGTCTTTGTCTCTTCTACGCGTTCGACTAGGACACGCTTGCCTAATGGTTGAAAGTTCATTGTTCATCCTTTTAGTTTAATTGTCTTTTTTAGCACTCTTTATTTTTGAGTGATGAAATCCTAGCATTTTTTTCTAAAAAAGTCAATAATTTATAGTGAATTTTATTAAAAACTTTAGTCTAAGTGACTAAAGTTTTATGATATGTAAAACTAATATAAAGGAATTTTATGAAAAAAGTAGCTTACATAGTTGGCGCGCTTGTGCTCATAGTAGCTTGCATCTTTGGCTTTATCTTTAGCTCTTTTGGCAATAAATTTATAGCCAGCAAAATAGAAAAAGAGGCGCTAGCTCGTGGTATCGATGTCAAATTTAAAGACTTTAACCTTGGGCTTAGCACCTTAAATTTAGAAGCGACCGTGATGGATGCCATAAATTTAAAGGCAAATGGCGATCTATCCTTGCTTGCTCAAAGTATGAGCTTAAACATAGATATAAATGCCAACAAGGCAAAGGCTAGCGAGCTTGGGCTAAAAAAGGACGTCGCTCTTAAAGCAAATGTGGCTGGCAAATTTAGCGACTTCAAGCTAACGGCAACTGGCACGGCGCTTGGATCAAATATAAATTTAAACGCAAATTTAAAAGATTACCTGCCAAAAGCTCTAAATCTTGACGCTAAAAACATCGAACTTTCTGAGATATCAGCTCTTGCCAAAAAGCCAAATTTAGCTAGCGGCAAGCTTGATTTAACGAG
>NZ_CALINL010000084.1 GCF_938045225.1 uncultured Campylobacter sp. | reverse complement strand
GGAGTGCGACGAAAATTTAAGGGGGGGGGTGGCGCAAGGTCGGTTTTTGAACCGTAAATTTAAACCTGCTTTTATGGCGTCGAATTTAAGCAGGTTTGATTTACGGTTTTGCGAGATGAAATTTGGTTTTCGTATCGCCTAATCCGCATGATTTTTGAATTATCTTAATGCTTAATCTTTCCGCAACCGATGGCTTTAAATTTGGCGTAAAAGCAAGATAAATTCTGGTAAAATTTGCGATAAAACTATAAAGGAAAATAAGTATGGGTAAGCGGGATGAGGCGCTAAATTTAGCGCGAGATTTCGAACGCGACGGCTTTAGAGTGCCAGATTTATACGAGCGATTTTGGCGGCTAAAGGGCGACGAGGCGGCGTATTTTACGCTAGCTGATAGCTTGCTGCGCGGGCGGCGAGAGAGCGGCGCGCTACTAGATGACGCTATGAGCTACGTTAGCAAAGAGGATTTTAGGGCTTTGGTCTCTACGGCGATGGAGATTTTGTGCGAGGAGGGCGGAGCTAAAAACGAGGCGCAAAGAGATAAAAAACAAGCAAACAAAAATAGCGCGCGACAAATAAATGCCTGGGGAGTAATCGCCGTAGCAAGCCTCGAGTTTGCGCCGCTTTTGCACCCATATCTGGAGGAGATTTTTAGCTTGCGACCAAACGACGGGACATACTATGAGTGCTATCCGTGGCGCGAGCTAGACTACGAGAGCTCGCAGATCTGGCGCGAGAGGCTAGCTAGCGCGCAAACTAGCAGGGGCGATAAACAAAGGCTTTTTGAGTGCCTGCTGCAAACAAGACAGCCGCGAAATATAAAATTTGCCTGCGAGACTGCGGCGGCGGAGAAGTTTTTGAAGCATAAAGGCAGCCTTAGCGAGCATCTAGGCTACTATTTGGAGGACGTAGGCTTTACGCTTGAGAGGGTTAAATTTACGGGAGGCGCAAACGGCGCGGAGCTGGCGGATGAAAATTTAAGCCAGACGCAAAGCGTCATAAATGACGTCAAATTTAACGCTAGCAAGCTAAATTCGCAAGCCGATGAAAATTTAAACGACCCCAAATCCGGCAAAAACGCGCCGCACGAAGAAAGCCGAGTCCAAAAAGCGCAAGCTAGCGATAAAATAAGTATCGGCGGCGAAGCGTTTAGGCTAAAAAGATACTGCGGCGAACGCACGTATCACATTGCGTTTAGGCAGGGGTATTTTAGCGAGCCGTTTGCTGCGCATCAAGCTAAAAATCACCCGACTTGGGGACTATGGACGGGCGAAGCGCAAAAAGGCGAAAGCGAGGAAGCTGCGGAAGCAAATTTGGGCGAGACGAAGTATAAAATCGGCGGAGTTTTAGACGAGCCTTGCGCGGATGAGGAAAATCCGCTCTTTCATCTCATCACGCTTGATCCGCTGCCCAGCGACTTGCCGGTGCGCTCGCTGCCTAGCCTAACCCTAGCCGCGCACGTTAGAGAGATAAGCGAGGGCGAGATAGTCTTTTACGAGCACGACGCACAGGGTATGCCGCGACGTATCGGCGAAAGGACGCAGGTAGAGTACGTAGACGACGAGCCGGCGAGGCAGGATATGGTGCGTCTGCGCGTACTACCTAAACGCTGGCACAAGCAGGACTGGGCGCTATCAAACGGCAGGCAAAACCTATCTCGTATAGGCGGCGAGCCGTCGTGGGTACAGGGTGCCTCGGTGCCGACGTGTCCGATATGCGGCGAGAAAATGGAGTTTTTGATGCAGCTTGATAGCGGGCTTCCTAGCGGCGAGGACGGGGAGCTGCTTTTTGGTAGCGGCGGGATTTTGTACGTGTTTTGGTGCGAGCGGACGCAGGTTAGCGCGTTTTTTATGCAGTGTACGTGAGGCGGTTAGATCGCGCGTTTGCAGAGCTAAATTTAGAACTAACTTATGCGGCTTGGCTCATGAGGGCATTAAAATTTAACTACGCCGCCAAGTCTTTTGGTGTAGCGTAAATTTGCCGTATTTTTGATGATAAATTTAAGGCTAAAAGCAGTCTAAATTTACGCGGCTAGCTAAAAAGCAAAATCTACTCTAGCACGCACCCTGGCAAAGCCGTTTTTGGATAAATTTAAACAAAAAGGAGAGTAATGAACTTACATTTAGCTAAGATAGAGCTTTTTGCGCTACCGATACGCAAAAAGAGCTTTTAAAGAAGATAAAAAAGATACAAAAATTTCGTATTAGACGATTTAGCGATAGTTATTTGCTAGAGGGCTTGCTGTTTAGCTTTTGCGTCGAGAAGAAATTTGAGCCCCGTAATGCTTTACTACAGCGAGATAATTAGCCTGCCTTTTGACGAAAGCTTTCCTTTGCGGGATGATTTTTGGGATTTTTTGTCTATTTTTTATATCAATCCGCTATGTACGCAAGCGCAAAAAGAGGCGATTTTTGCGCGCTACGAAGAGGTCTCGCGCTATAAGGTATCAGCCGAGTTTGCGGATGCGCAGTTTCTTTTTACCGGCTTTTTTAAAAATATCCTTTCTTTAAAAGCGGTCAAAGAGCGCGAAAAAACCTTGCAAAGAGCGCTAAAAAATGACGACTTGCAGCTCT
>NZ_CALINL010000083.1 GCF_938045225.1 uncultured Campylobacter sp. | reverse complement strand
TCACGGATAGCGTCTATAAACTGATGTGGCAAGACGGCGATGAGATATTTAAAGGCGATTACGACAAGGCGATAAAATATTGCGAAAATTTAACCTTCGCGGGCTTTGAGGACTGGCGGTTACCTACGTTAAACGAGCTTTTAAGCATCACTGACGATAACAGGTATAACCCAGCTATAAACAAAGCCTTTAAAAACATCGCATACGAGACGAATGTCAAAGGCGAGAAAATTTACGACTGGTACTGGAGCTCTACTAAGTATGTTAGCGACTCGTATTTCGTGTGGGTCGTGAGTTTCGAGAATGGAGGCGATGGCTGGGGCGCTCTTTATTTGCGCAACTTCGTGCGGTGCGTTCGGGACTATTGATTTTTGAAAATTTAGACTAAAGGAAAAAGTATGAAAAGATATATAGCCGTTTCTTTGCTGCTCTGCGGACTGCTAAACGCAGAGGCGCTAAGCCCTACGTGCTACCGAGATAACGATAAAAACGTAGTGGTATGTAGCGACAAAAAGCTGGGAAGACTAATGTGGCAGGACGAGAATCAAATTTTTCAAGGAACGTGGGATCAGGCGCAGGAGTACTGTAATCTAGTAAACCTAGCCGGACATAAAGACTGGCGGCTACCTACAAGAGTGGAGCTACTAAGCATAACAGATAAGAGTAGTTATGAGTTCGCTCCAAATACGGCTTTTAAATACACAGTAGACTTCGATGATCCGCACTATTGGAGCCAGACTAAAATCGCCGACTTCTCGTCCGGCGCGTGGCTCGTGGATTTCAGGAACGGATACGATATCTGGGACTTCGTTTCTAGTCTCGGCTTCGTGCGGTGCGTGAGAAATGATTGATTTGGCGAGTTATGCGCCTTAAATTTGTTTTTTATAGTTAAAATTCGAGGCTGAAATTTGCAAACATTAAAAATTCTCTCGTAAATTTGCCAGCGTTTTCAAGGCGCTGGTTTTGCCTAAATCTGATTAAATTTATGGTTACGTTTATGTGTGAGTAAAATCTGTCAAATTTGTCGTCAAATTTGGACGCAAACAGTAGCCGCGGCAAAGCTCGTAAAATCAAGCGAGGCTTTAGAAATTTTACGTATAATCTAAAATCTTAAAACGAAAGAAAAAAGTAACCGATGGGCAAATTTAAATGCGCGCATTGCAGGGGCGAATTTGAGCGCGAGGCGCTGATAGAGCGCGGCGGGGAGCTGTTTTGCTGCGAGGGGTGCGCGGGAGTTTACGAGATACTTAGCGCAAGCGGGCTTAATGAGTTTTACGAAAGGCTTGGTAAAACTACGCTAAATCCCGCCATAAGCGCGAAAAACGCGGCGCAAAAGTCGCAGGAAGACCTCGCGGCTATTTATCAAAACTACGTCAAAAACGAGAATGGATTTAACAAAATCTCTCTCATCATCGAGGGCATCCACTGCTCGGCTTGCGTCTGGCTAAACGAGAAGGTTTTATTTGCGCAAAAGGGAATTTTAGAGGTAAATATAAACTCTGTTAACAATAAAGCCCTCATCGTTTGGGACGAAAACGAGATAAATTTGGCTCAAATTTTCGCTCTCATCCGCTCTGTCGGCTTTGAACCCTACCCATACGACGCACAGGCCCAGGAGCACAGGCTCGCGGGGCAGAGGCGAGAGTTTTACGCGCGGCTGCTTGTCGGGATATTTTGCACGATGAACATCATGTGGCTGGCCGTCGCGCAGTACGGCGGCTACTTCACGGGCATGCGCCAGGATGTGCGCTCTATCATAAATTTCGCCGAATTTATCCTTGCTACGCCGGTGCTTTTTTACACGGGAAGCGGGTTTTTTAGGGGCGCTTGGAGCGCGATAAAAAACAAAACTCAAAACATGGATAGCCTTATCGTCACGGGCACGCTTGCGGCTTATATTTTCTCGATATATGCGATGTTTTCTAGGCAGGGCGAGGTATATTTCGATTCGGTTGCGATGATAATCACCTTCGTATTTATCGGCAAATATCTTGAAATCTTGAGCAAGAAAAAGGCCGCCGACACGCTCGATAATCTAAATTCCTTAAATTTAAACTCCGTTAGCGTCAAAAACGGCGACGAAATAACCATAAAAAGCGCGCAGGAGGTGCGTGTGGGCGAACTCGTGATCGTGAGAGTCGGCGAGCGCGTGCTGCTAGACGGCGTCGTCGTAAGCGGCGCGGCGAGCTTTGATCTATCTAGCCTTAGCGGCGAGAGCGCGCCTGCGTATCTTAGCGCGGAAGATGGCGAAAACGAGATAAAAAGCGGCTCCGTGTGCGTGGACGGAACGCTGGTTTATGAGGTCGGCGCCGTCTTTAGCGAGTCGGTGCTAGCCCGTATCATAAATTTACTAGAAACCGCCGCAGCCAAAAAGCCTAAAATTCAGGCGCTCGCAGACGCTATCGCGGCGAGGTTTTCGGCCGCTATCACGGCTCTGGCGCTAGCGACGTTTGCGTTTTGGTTCTGGCGTACTGGCGAGCTCTCCGCCGCGCTCATCGTCGCGATATCAGTCGTGGTGATCTCGTGTCCCTGCGCGCTGGGACTTGCTACGCCCGTTAGTACGCTCGTTGCGCTTGGGGCGGGCTTTAGGCGCGGGATACTTTTTAAAGAGGCGCGCATCATCGAAAGCCTCGCCAAATGCGATACGGCCGTGTTTGATAAGACCGGCACGCTCACCTCGGGGCGGCTTAGCGTGAGTAAATTTACGTACTCGGACAAATTTGACGCAAGCGTGCTTTTTTCGCTAGTTAGCGGCTCTACGCACCCCGTTAGCCGCGCCGTGGGCGAGTATTTGCGCGCAAATTTTAGAGATTTAAAACTTTTAGAGCTAAGCGGCTTTGAAAACATCGCAGCGCGCGGAGTAAGGGCTAAATTTGGCGACATAAATCTAGCCGGCGGGAGCGAGAAATTTATGCGCGAGCTGGGGCTTTATGACGGCGAAGCGGTGCGCGGGACTTGTTATTTTTTTGCCGAGGGCGGGCAGATCGCGGCGGTATTTGAGCTGGAGGAGAGCCTAAAAGAGGGCGCCAAAGAGTGCGTAGTTGCGCTAAAAAACGCTGGTATGCGCGTGGCGATGCTAACTGGCGATAACGAATACGCCGTAAAGCGCGCTGCAGAAGGGCTTGGCATCGAGGAAACGGTCGCAAACGCGCTACCAACGGACAAGGCCACATACGTGGAGCAGCTGTCGCAGCAAGTGCGAAACGTACTGATGATAGGCGACGGGATCAACGACGCCGCCGCGCTCGCGCTCTCAAGCGTGGCCGTATGCATGGGTAGCGGAGCGGCCGTGAGTATCGCAAAAAGCGACGTCGTGCTGATGAGAGATGATCCCGCCTCGCTCGCAGCTGCCGTAGCGCTCGCGCGCAAAACCTACCGCATCGTGCGGCAAAATTTGGCCTTTTCGCTCGTTTATAACGCCGTGACGATACCGTTAGCTATGGCCGGCTACGTAGCGCCGGCAGTGGCCGCGCTATCGATGTCGCTAAGCTCGGTCGCGGTCGTGCTAAACGCGATGCGGGCTAGGAGCGAGCGATGAGCGGGGCGGTCGTGGCGATGATGATCGGGGTTTCTACGCTGCTTGGCGCGTGCGGGCTGGCGGCGCTGTTGTGGGGGCTTAAAACCAGGCAGTTTGACGACGAGCGAAAGTTTTTGGACGGGACGAAATTTGACGACGAAGACGCGCTAAACGACGCCTACGAGCTGGAGCTGCGCCGCAAAGAAAAGGGCTATAAGCCGCCTGATTAAGGAAATTTGCGTTTAAACGCGGCTAAATTTTGGTCGTAAATTTAACGGATAGCGGCTTTAAATTTGAGTGTCAAATTTTGGCTGACCTCCGTTAAATTCGGCATCAAATTTGAGCGGATAAATTTGCGAGAGAATTTAAAATAGAGCAAATTTGGAGCTAAATTTGCCACCTTAAAATGCGCGATAAGGCGGTAAATCTGAGTGAAAATTTTAAAAGCAGCGGACATCACAAGCGGCTTAAAATTGATCTAGTCGGTACGACTACGGCAAATTTGACGTTTATGCAGCTAAAATCGGAGAGTAAGAGTTAAATTTTATTCACGGGTTTGGTTGTGTAGCGGCGTCAAATTTGGCTCAAATTTTGCGAGCTTTTGCGTCTATTAAAATTATTCTTTCTAAAAAGCAGAAAAAGCTCAAATTTAAAGTCAAATTTGAGCCTAGTGAGCGAAGGCTTGCCAAAAATGCAAGCCAAGCGCGGGATTTTTATGATTTGTTTCGCAGAGATCGTTTGAAATCTACTTGCAAAGATTATTTCAAGCTATCGATATACTCGCTAACCGCCGCCATATCCTCGTCGCTTAGGTTTTTGGCGTGTAGTTGCATGACTTTGCCCATACCAAAGGCGTTGTTTGAGCCGTCTTTGTAGCTTTGTAGCGCTTTTATGCGGTCCTCTTTGCTGATGCTAGTTAGCGCAGGCACTTTGTTTGCGTATTTTACGTCCGCTTTTTCGCCGTGACAGGCTGCGCATTTTTTGTAAATAGCTGCGCCGTCGGCCGCAAGTAGAGATAAATTTAGCGCCAAAACGGCGGTTGCAATGTGATAGATTTTCATCTTTCGTCCTTTTTGATAGAAATTTAGACGAGATTATAACCCTAAAAGCTTAAAAGAAAAGAAATTTTATAAAAAAGTTACTAAAATGAAGCGCGAAATAAAAAGTAGAGAAAAATCGGCGGAAAAACTCCGCCGAAAAGGGTTATTTTAGAGTAGGGATGTACTCTGATAGAGCCGCGATGTCATCGTCGCTAAGAGGTTTTGCGATAGGTTTCATCATAGCTGCGCTTTTAAATTTATCTAGAGTGCCTGCTTTATAGCCTTTTAGGCTCTCGGCGATCTCTTCTTTTGAAAGCGTGTTAAGCGCAGGAACTTTGTTTAGATACGCTTTTTCCGCTTTCGGTCCGTGACAGGCCGCGCATTTTTTGTAAAGTGTTGCGCCGTCAGCGGCAAATAGGCTACCCGCTAGCAATGCGGCTGCACCTGAAACAATGATAAGCTTTTTCATTTTCAATCCTTTTTGATAAAATTGTATGCGTATTATAGTCTTAAAAGCTAAATTTTACATTATTTTTTTATATTAGTTTATACTGCGGCGCGGACGGCGATTTTCATTTAAATTTAGCTTTTTTTTGTATAATTTTAGGCATGGATAAAACAGGGTTTAAAACGGCGTCCAAAAAGGCGCTATTTCTCGATCGCGACGGCGTGATAAACGAGGATGTGGGCTATGTTTATAGGTGCGAGGATTTCGTTTTTAAAGAGGGTATTTTCGCCGCTTTGAGAGAGTTTGCCAAGGCTGGCTACGCGCTAGTCGTGGTGACGAATCAATCAGGCATCGGGCGAGGCTACTACACGCTAGAGCAGTTTGACGAGCTTTGCGGGTTTATGCTGGGCGAGTTTGAAAAAGAGGGCGTAAAGATAGCAAAAATTTACTTTTGTCCGCACGCGCCGGAAGCTGATTGCCTTTGCCGCAAACCAAAGCCGGGCATGTTACTAAAGGCCGCAAACGAGCTAAACATCGACCTTGCGCGCTCAATCATGATAGGCGATAAGGATAGCGACGTGCAGGCGGGGCAGAGTGCCGGCATCGGGGTAAATTTAAAGCTGGACGACCGGCTAAAAAGCGTGGCTGAGGCGCTGGAGTTTTTAAAAAAAGAAGGAAAAATATGAAAGATATAAAAAGAGTCGTGATAACGGGTGCAGCGGGCTTTATCGGCTCAAATTTGGCGCATTATTTTGACGAAAATTTAAAAGACGTAGAAGTGCTCGCCGTGGATAAATTTAGAAGCGACGAGAAATTTAGCAACGGTAATCTAAAAAGCTTCGGGCATTTTAAAAATTTGCTCGGCTTTTCAGGCGAAATTTACGAGGGCGACATAAACTGTGCTAAAACGCTAGCCATGATCGAAAAATTTGCCCCAGACGCGATATTTCACGAGGCGGCGATCTCGGATACCACGGTAACCGAGCAAGGCGAGCTAATGAGGACTAATCTA
>NZ_CALINL010000082.1 GCF_938045225.1 uncultured Campylobacter sp. | reverse complement strand
GCCAGCGCTAAATAGACCCGCTAGCGTCGGACTCTCGCCTGTAGGCTTGGTTTTTATGCCACCCATAGAGTAGTGCTGCATAGGTAGGATCGGCGCCCAGCCTTTACCGCGCTGTCGTCCGTTCTCGTCGGTATACACTTCGGTGTCGGCAGGATCGATGCCGTTAAAGATTTCGCAAATTTCTTGAACGTCGCGTAAGTTTTTCTCGATGTGCTCGCGTCCTAGGATCGAGATATCCAGCCAAACGTGCTCGCCGTATGGGCTAGGTACGCCCTTGCCTGCGCGGATATGCTCCATGATGCGGCGGCTTACGACGTCGCGGCTAGCTAGTTCTTTTTTCTCAGGCTCGTAGTCGGGCATAAAGCGATATCCGTCTACGTCGCGTAAAATTCCGCCGTCGCCGCGGCAACCTTCCGTTAGCAAGATACCGCTTGGGACGATCGGAGTCGGGTGAAACTGCACCGCTTCCATATTTCCTAGCTGAGCTACGCCGGTCTCAAGAGCGATGGCTGCGCCGATACCCTCACAAACTACAGCGTTTGTTGTGTGTTTATAAACCCTGCCGTAGCCGCCAGTAGCGATTAGCGTACCTTTTGCGACGTATGCGGTGATCTCGCCGTTAACTAGATCGCGAACGATCGCGCCGTAACAGCGGTTGTTTGCGTGGATTAGCGCGATAGCTTCTTTTCTGTCGTGGATTTCGACGTTATGTTTTAGAGCTTCGTTTGCTACGGCAAAAAGCATAGTGTGTCCGGTGGCGTCTGCCGTAAAGCATGTTCTCCATTTTTTAGTTCCGCCAAAGTCGCGAGAGTGGATGAGTCCGTGGACCTCTTCTTTTTCTACGATAGTCGTTCTTTGAGCGTTGATGATAGCGCTTCTCTCGCCTTTTGTGATACGAGTCCAAGGCACACCCCAAGCCGCTAGCTCGCGGATCGCCTTAGGCGCGGTTTGACAAAACATACGTGCTACTTGCTGATCGCAGCCCCAGTCGCTACCTTTTACCGTGTCGGCAAAGTGTACGTCCTCGTTATCGCCTTCGCTCATTTTTGAATTTCCCAAAGAGGCTTGCATACCGCCTTGCGCAGCCGCAGAGTGCGAGCGCTTAACCGGGATTAGGCTTAAAACTACCGTACTTAGCCCCTTTTCTCCAGCGGCAACGGCAGCGCGAAGCCCCGCTAGACCGCCTCCTATAACTAATGCGTCATAATATTTTACGTTCATTTTTTAAAGCTCCTTTTCCTAAAGACTGATCCACACGAAATCGGCGATCAGCGCGATGACCGCGAGCACTCCAAAAACCGCAAATATCGCAGTTTTGGCTTTATTTCTTTTTGCGAACATCTCTTGTTTGTTTACTCCGTCGATGCTTATCCATTTTACGTATAGGCGGTACATTCCCACGCTAGCGTGAACGACCATAAAAACAAGTAGCGCGAAGTAAAAAATTTCTAGTTGATGAAATGCAGCCGCTGATTTATCGGCAGTGATATGTCCGCCAAATATTATATCGACTAAGTGCGCGCTGGCTGCGAAAAATAGAGCAAAACCGGTCAAAAACTGAAACCACCAAAGCGTAGTGTCAAGATGCTTCATGCGGTCTTCGTGACCTCTAAACATAATGTATTGTCTGTAGTTTGCAGGGAATTTTCTCATCGCTAAAAATGCGTGAGCGATAAAAACGACGAATATTATAGCAGCGATAACGTTAGTGATCCACCATGTAGCCTCGCCGAATAAAAATTTAGCCTCCGCAAAACCTACAACGGCGTTAAATGCGCCCTTGCCGAATAAAATGGTAGAAGTAAATACCATGTGACACAAAATAAAACAGGCCAAAATCAGTCCCGTTATACTTTGCCATCTGTCCCAAACGGCAGGAGTACGACTTTTTTTCGTATCCGCTTGCCTACCTAAGAAGCCCTCGATTAGCCCACTCATGAGCCCTCCTATAAAATTGAAATAAATTATCATAACTTAAAAGAAAATTAAATTATGATACTAGAAAAACGGTGTAATAGTATCGCAAATTACTTTAAAAACCTTTTAAAATTTTGTATGCTTC
>NZ_CALINL010000081.1 GCF_938045225.1 uncultured Campylobacter sp. | reverse complement strand
GCGTCGTCCTTTTGCGCGCGCAGGCGAGATAGCGTCCTTTCATCGTTCGTATACGCCATCATCGGGATGTGCTTTTGTGTTTCGGGCGCGATGGCGTAGGGCATGCCGTGCAGATAGATGCCGTTTTCGCCCAGGCTCTCGCCGTGATCGGAGAAGTACCAAACCGCGCTTTTATCGCCGCCCGCGTCCTTGACCGCCTTTATCACCTCGTCAATGAAAAAATCGGTAAAAAGCAGCGTGTTGTCGTAGGTATTTACGATGCTTTCGCTATCGCAGGAGCTAAGCTCGCTCGTGTCGCAAGTCGGGGTAAATTTGCGAAATTCGCTCGGATAGCGCGCGTAGTAGGCCGGTCCGTGCGAGCCTTGCAGATGTAGGACGATGATCTCGTTTTGCGCGAGATTTTCGAGGCGTTTTTTGAGGGAGGTCAGCATATTCGTATCGTATCCGGCGTCAAAATACTCGACGTCGTCCGCGTCCAAGCGGTCGCAAACACCCTTGCACTTGCCCGAGTTGTTGCCTAGCCACACTACCTTGACGCCCGCGCGTTTTAGGATATCAAGCGCGTTTTCGCTAAATTCTTTGCTACTGTACTCGCTTCTTGTGGATTTTGAAAACAAGCACGGCAGCGAGACGGCTGTAGCCGTTCCGCACGAGCGAGCATCGCTAAAATAGACTAAATTGGGCTCATTTTTCGTGTAAAAATTCGTGTCGTTTTTAGCGTATCCGCCGAGCGAATAGTTTTTCGCGCGGGCCGTTTCGCCCACGATCAGCACCATCAACCGTCGCTCGTTGCTCGGCTTCATCATAGCGTCTAGACCGATTTGCCTAAATTCGGGCTTGAAAAACTCGAGTTTTATATACTTTTGCGCCGCGTAAATCGGATAAAACGGCAGGTTGTAGGCTCTGATGAAGCTGTTTTCTCGAAAAAACGGGATGAATGATTTGGTTTGTGGCAAAAATAGAGCCGCCGCGAGGGCTAGAAACCCGAAAAATGCGGCAAATTTGACCTTTAAATGCCGCCTTGCGCCGCCGTATTCAATCCTCGTAAATGCGACCAAAAGGCAGGGCAAAATACCCAAAAATAGCATGTAGCAAACGAGTTTTGGATTTAAAAAGCTTAACACCTCGCCTGCGTCCGTTTGTGCGACGTTTCTTATCATTTCACTATCGATTATGATACCGTAGCTTTGCATGAAGTAGCTGCTAGTGCACGTAATAGCGATCGTTGCGATACTAACGGGCTTAGCTAGATAGGGCAAAAAAACGAGCGAAAATAGCGCGCAAAGCAGAGAAAAATAGATGATCGGCAGACTCGCGGCCATAGGCGCGTCCGCGTCAAAACTAAGCTTTGAGTAGGCGAATTTAAATAATGTGAAATTTAGCGCGGCGATAAAAACGGCGTTTAAAAGCGTAAATTTAAACCAAGAAATACGTAGCTTCATAGCTTTCCTAATATTGATAATAAGAGTGGAACTTTATCCAAAAAAAGCTTAAAGCTTTAGTCTTTAACGGTAAAATTTGAGCTCAAATTTGACGCCAAATATCAAATTTGAGTTTCTAAATTTAGCTTGTGGGCGTAAATTTAGTAGCCACTTTGGGTGAATTTTACTCGCTAAAATGCCAGCGCAAACAGCGTCCACGCCCAAGTTATCGCAGCCGTACCGATAGAGAGGCAAACGGCGGCAGAGGCGCAGTCTTTGGCGATTTTAGCCAATGGATGAAAGTCTGGTGAAACGAGATCTACCACCGCTTCGATCGCGGTATTTAGGCACTCGCAGATCAAAACGAGGCTAAAAACGGCGATCAGTAGCGCGTGCTGCGTGACGGAAACGGGTAAAAATAGCGAAACTACTGCGAGCGGGACGATGACACAAAGCTCAAAGCGAAACGCCGCCTCGTTTTTTAGCATCGCAGCAAGCCCCTCGAATGCAAATTTGGAGTTTTTAAAAAAGTTGTATTTTGGTTTCATATTTTGCCTTTAAATTTGCGCAATGATAGCGTAAATTTGCTTTATAAGGCGCTTTTGCGGACGGCGCGATAAACAAAAACGTAGTCAAATTTGCCGCTCAAATTTGATAAAACTCGGCTAGTTTTTTACTCATCAGAAATCTTTGAAGTCTTGTAAAGTAGCGCAAAAGCCGTCGCTCCGATAAGCGCAAAGCTCGCAACCATCGGTAGTAGCGTACCCTCAAATAGCTGTCCGATCGCGACGCCGATAGGAAGCGAGATAAATGTAGAAACCGAGCCGATAAGCGCAGCCGCCATGCCCGCGATCTTGCCCATGGGCTCCATCGCCATCGCGTTTAGGTTGCCAAAAAGTATGCTCACGCAAAAAAAGCTACTCATACAAAATGCCATAAAAGCCCACAGCGGCGGCACTCCGTCATACGCGATGACGACTGGCAAAAACGCGACCGCGATAACGCAAAACGCCCCCATCGCTCGCAGGCTAAGATAGCGCATGCCGTAGATCATCACGAGCTTTGCGTTTATCATCGATGCGACACCCAGAGCTAGGGCGTTTATCGCAAAATATATAGGAAATTCGTTGCCTAGCTTGTAACTCACCTCGAAAATCTGCTGAGCGGTGCTGATATAGCTCAAAAACATCCCGAAAATCAGCCCCAAAACGATCGTGTAGCCTGCGGTACGTCTGTTTTTCACGACCTGCGCGGCTTCGCTTTTTATCAAATTTAAGCTAAATTTATTGCGATTTTGCGCAGGTAGGGTCTCGCTCTGACGCAGTCCAAACCACGCTAGGCACGCAAGCCCCATAAAAGTAAGCATCAAAAATATGCTGCGCCAACTATAAATTTTAAAAATAAAGCCGCCGATGATGGGAGCGAGTGTCGGCACGATGATAAAAACTGCCGCGATAAAGCTCATCACGCGAGCCATCGCGCGTCCCTCGTAAAGATCGCGGATAAGCGCCATCGCGATGATCCTAGGGCCCGCAGCGCCTAGCCCCTGGAAAAACCTGCTCGCCAAAAGCGCAGCAAAATCGCTCGTGACGACCGAAATAAAGGAGCTTGCCGTAAATATCGCAAGCGCTAGCAGCACGGCGTTTCGTCGTCCGATAAAGTCGCTAAGCGGCCCGTAAAATATCTGCCCGACGGCAAAGCCCGCAAACATCGAGGATATGACGAGCTGGGTTTGATTTATCTGTGTCACGTCAAGATCTAGGCCGATTTGCATGAGTGCTGGCAACATCGCGTCGGTGCTCATGGCTCCAAGCGAGGTTAGAAGTGCCATAAGCGCGATAAATTCTACAAAAGGTATGGTTTTGGGGATAAATTTCATCTTAAATTCCGCTTTTTGGATTTGGGATTGATTGTATAAAAAATAAGCTTAAATTTTGAGGTTGGTTTGGGTAGAAATTGGCGCCAAATTAAATTTGATCTATCTAAAAAGCGCGGACTCAAATTTGAGGTTAAATTTAAGCCCGCGCGAGTAAATTCGGCTAAATTTAACGCTTTAGCGAACAGCGATTTAAAAAGTAGCAAGCGGGGCAAAATCCCGTAACGCCCACGATAAAGGGCACGAGTCCCACTAGCCCCCACCAGCTGCCAAACGCGGCTCCAGCGATCATTATCGCTAGCCCGATCAGCGCTCTCATTATCCTAGTTTTTTTACTTAGCATTGCATTTTCCTTTCTTTGTTTTTACATTTTTTACACGTATTTATACCAAAAAATTTATAAAGAGGACAATAACCATAAACAGCCGTCAGTAGCGGCACGAGTCCGACCAGCCACAGCCAGCACTCGCAGACGAACCCAAATGCGTATATCCAAACCGCAGCGATTACTAGGCGGATAGTTTTATCTAAAATCCCGACGTTTTGCATTTTCTCTCCTTTATGCTAGACCTCTTATCATGCCTTGCATGACCATCGGCTTCATCATATATAGCTTCATCGCCCAGTTTAGATAGCTCTCGCGAGTCGCGCCCATGCACGCTATCGTAGGCTCGGGCTTGCCCGTCCAGTTAAACTCCACCATCACCGCCTTGCCGAATTTCGTTAGCAGCGGGCAGGCGGTGTAGCCGCCGTATCTAACACTCGGTTCACGTCCTTTTATAACGTCGGCTAGATTTTGCGCCAGCACTGGATACATCTTGCGTATACTAGCTCCGGTTTTACCGGCGGGAAATCCGCAAACGTCGCCGATAGCAAATATATTTTTAAATTTCGAGTGTTGCAGCGTCTCGCGCGTGAGGCTAATCCAGTTGCCTGCCGCATCGCCCTTTTCTACGCTTAGCCCTGCATCGGCGTAGATTTTAGAAGCCTTCATGCGAGGCACTAGGTGTAGGTAGTCAAATTTTACTTCGACTAGCTCTTTAGCGAGTTTATTTTCGCCGTTTTCGCGGTACGGCATAGCGTGCTCAAATACCGCTATATTGGCACTTTTATCCACCTCAACCAGCTGATGCGAGGTAAAATACTTCACGTCTCGCTCCTCCAGCATCCCTTCTATCATTTTAGCATAAATCGGAGCGGAAAATACCGTCCGCGCACCCGAGTATATCGAGATATCAAGCTTGTCTCTGTTACCTAAATTTCGCGCCATATCTTCGGTTAGCAGCGTTACTTTTTTATTTGCGCCCGAACACTTCATCGGTGTTTTGTTGTCGCTAAAGACTATCTTGCCGCCTTCTTTGCCGACTTTTTTCATTATACCGGACATAGCAACGGCGCCAGGGATCGTGTAGATAGAGGTCACGTTGTCGCTACCGATATCGTCGGCGCTAAGTCCTTTTACGCTCTCAAACTCATACTCCGCTCCGCTAGCTATCACGAGGTAGTCGTAGTTCAAATTTGACCCATCCTCTAGCTTGACGGAATTTGCCCCCGAATCGATGGATACGGCATTTTGCTTTATCCATTTTACGCCGTCTGGGATCAAATTTGATTTTTCGTAGGTTATGTCTTCGGGCAGATAGTGACCGGCTGCGATGAGCGTAAAGCCGGGCTGATAGTAGAAGTACTCGTCCTTATCAAGGACCGTTAGTTCGGCGTTTGGCATATCTCGTCGTAGTTTCGCCGCTAGGCTGATGCCGCCTAGACCACCGCCGATTATTAGGATATTTGCGCGGATGTCAGCATTTTCTCCCGCATTTAGCTTGCTAGCACCTGCGACTCCCGCCGCCACTAGCCCCGCCGCGCCTAAAATTTTCAAGACGCCTCTTCTGTCGATGCTTTGCATAAAAGCTCCTTTTAGAAGTTATTGTCAAATCATAGCGCATTTTAAAATTTAAATATGTAACAAAGTCACCTTAACGTCACGACTCCGCGTTTTAGCTCGACGAGCCCCTTTTTCTGCATCTCTTTTAGTGCTCTTGATACCGCCTCTCGCGCGCTAGCGATGTCGTTTGCGATCTGTTCGTGCGTGATCTTTAGCCCGTTTTTCGCGCCGTTTTGCTCGAGGAAATTTATTATTCTCCGAGCTAGAGGCAAAAACAGCGTCTGATCCATAGCGGTTATCGCCGAGCTAAACCTCGTCGCCATAAGCTCTAGCGCGTGATTTGCCACCTGCGAATAGTTTTCGCGTAGCCTCTTAAATATCTCCCTTGGGATCAAAATCATCTGCACGTCATCTTCGATTTGTAAATTTATCTCCGCTTGTAGCGCTCCTAGCGAGCAAAAGCCGCACAGCATACAGTTATCGCCGTCTTGCAGGTTAAAGACGGTGATCTCTTTAAAATTACTCGTGCTAACCAGCCCGCGCGCACGCCCGCTTATGATTATCGCGTAGCCAAGGCAGCCGTCTTTTGGGTATATTCTTTCACCCTTTTTAAAGCTTTTTAGCGTCGCGCTTTTTAACACCGCCTCTTCATCTTGCGCACTAAGCGTAAATTTAGAGGTAAACCGCTGCTTTAGCGTATCTTTTAGCTCGCCTCCAGGCATATGCACTCCTTGATTAAATTCGGTTTTGTTTAATTATATTTTCTTTTACGTAAAAGCGCGGTGATAAAATTTAGCTACAAAATATTTTAAGCATTGATTTATTTTGTGACTAACTCACCGAAATTGCGCTAAAATTGGGGTAAAATTTAGAAAAAACGAGGAAAAATATGAAAACGCAGGATGAAAAACCAAGCTGGCTGCAGCACTTTCCGATCATGTTTTACACCGTAGTTATGGGGCTTGGCGGACTGGCTCTCGCATTTGAGCGGCTAAATTTGATCTTTGATATCTCAGGCGCGGTTTTTGAGATTTTACGCGGCACGGCTAGCCTAGCATACGCGCTCATCTGCGCTTGTTACGTGGCAAAGCTGATAAAATACCCAGGGGCTTGCAAGGCGGAGTTTTCCCACCCGGTGCGCGTAAATTTTTTCGCCGCCTTTTCGATCGGCACGCTATTAGTCGCCTCGCTCTGGCGGGACTTCGCGCCCGTTTATGACGCGCTTTTTTGCGCGGGCACGGCGTTTCAGACCTTTATCACGCTGCACGTCGTGTCCTTTTGGATCAAAAATAACGTCCAGATCGCGCACTCAAACCCCGCGTGGTTCATCCCGATCGTGGGTAATCTCTTCGTCCCGCTAGCCACGCCCGCCGCGAGCGAGCTTGCGTGGTATTACTTTGCGATCGGGATATTTTTTTGGCCCGTGCTTTTTGCGGTTTTGTTTTACCGCATCATCTTTCACGATCAGATGCCGCAGAAATTTATCCCGACGCTTTTCATCGTGATCGCGCCGCCCGCGATGGCGTTTTTGGACTACGTCAAGCTCACCGGCGGATTTGACGCGACGGCGAAGATCATGCTCTACGTCACGCTATTTTTCGCGCTTCTAATCCTTTTTATGTTTAAAAGCTTTTTGCGGCTTAAATTTTTCCTCTCGTGGTGGGCGTTTACCTTCCCGACGGCTGCGGCTAGTATCGCGTTTTTGCGAGCGTTCGAGTTTAACGGGATTAAGTTTTTCTTGTTTGCGGGAGCGGCGGGTTTTGCTATCCTATGCGTTTTTATAGGTATCGTGGGCTTTTGCACGGTAAAAGCTATGCGGCGCGGCGAAATTTGCGTGCCTGAATGACGGTTTTGTAAATTTGAGTAAATTTAAAAATCCGCGCTCAAATTTAACTTTCAAGCGCGGATATGCAAGCTTGCTAAATTACTTTAGATTGATTTAACTAAACACGCTCTTTTGGTTGGATTATAAACCTGAGCAACTCAAATTTATTTCATAACCCCCATCATTTTCATCATATTTTCAAGCTCTTTAACCTCGGCTATGCCCTGACTGCACATAGCTTCTTGTTCTTCTTTGCTAAGCTTTTTTATGCTCGCGTAGTCGGCCTCAAACTCTTTTTTAGTTGCGGCGGCATCAAAGTCTTTTTCGCCTTGAGCTTTGGCTTGTTTTGCCATCGCATCGATGAAGTCGTAAGAAACTTTTTTGTACTCCTCGCAAGTAGCAGGCATATCAGCTGCCGCAAGATGTCCGGCAAAAGCGCAAAGCGCGACGAAAAGCAGTGATTTTTTCATATTTATCCTTTTTAAAAAATGTGGCGTATGATAGCGAAATTTAAATAAATTAGCCTTGACGCGCGATAAATTCGCTAAAAGTTATCTCTCGTGCGTAAAATTTAATTCCGAGCGAGGCGAGTTTGTCTTGCAGCGGTAGCGCCAGCTCCTCTATGCCGCTAAATACGCAAAGCGGCAAATTTTGCGCCCTCTCTTTGGTCACTGTAAAGCTCCCATCTTCAAAAAATTTCTTTAAAAACACGAGCGTTTTTACCTTATCGGCACCCAAGTCCTCGATGAAAACGCTGAAATATTTATATTCGGGCTTCGCGCGCGCTTCATCTTTCTGCGCGTAATCGTCCGCCAGCTCGCGGTAAAATTCATTATCCAAATCGGCAAGCGGAGCGATCGCTTCAAGCGAGCAAGGCGCCTCAAGCGCGGCAAGTGCGGTTAAAATTTCTTCAAATTTAACGATATCGTCCGCGACCTTTATCGGCTCCCACGAGCCAGCGCCGTGATAGGCAAAATACACAGGTGAGGCGTCCTCCAGGGCAAAATCCACGAAAAACGGATCGTCCATGCCGTTACGCGCGATGACCCGCCAGCTCTTGCGCCACTGCCCGGGTGTATCGTCCGCAAGCTCCTCGCCAGTTTTGCGGCTAGAGAGCCTATATCCCTCCTGAAAACTCTCAAACTCGCCCTCCTCGGGGTAGAAAAAAGGCAGTAAAATGCACTCTGAAACGATACGCTTGCGGATAAAATTTCGGATCAAATTCGGGATTTGCACGGCACGACCTTTGGGTTAAATTTGAGCGAATTTTAGCAGAGTTTTTAATCCGCGCAAAATTTATGTTCAAATTTGACGGATACGAAAGAAAATGGGCTTAACCAAGAGATAAATTTTACGTTCAAATTTTACGCTCCCGCTCAAACGGATGCAGCGCCTGACTTCGTCAGCACGAAAATTTCGGCTCGCCTTCGTATCGCCTGAAATTTTCGGCGCATATGTTTTTGCTAGAAGCGCAAAATTTCAGCAAAAGGCAATGTTTGCGGTTTTGCCAAGATCGACAAATTGCAAATTTGAGCGCAAAAAGACAAGCGGAAGTATCGCGAGATGATTTTGAGAGTTGTGTAGAAATTTTAAGTCAAGGCTAGACCTCTGCTTGCAGTTGCGAACAAAGCGAAGCAAAGGTAGTCTGCCGCAGACTTAAAATTTCAAATCTCTCTCAAAAGCACTCGCGAGACAAGCCTTTTTATTCAATTTGCTCTCTGCCAGATTATTTTCTTCCCAAACCCCAACGCATTATGCGTAAATTTAACCCAGCCAAGGCTCAAACTATAAAGGCTCGGGTTAATCGCCAAAGCGTAAGGGAAACGCGCGAAGTAGATTTTGCTTTGCTGCGCGGTTGCGGGGGCGGCTAGGGCGCGAAACTGCGCGCCCTCTATCTTGCCCACCACCTTCGTATCAAGCGCTACCGTGCCGGCCACGCAAGGCTCTGCTAAAAACGCTTTCACGTGGGCGCTCTGCTCCCCGCCAGCTACGATAAAAGCCAATTTTTCCTCGTCAAAAGCGTAAAAGCAGCTCGCGCAGTAAGGTTTGCCGTCATCTAAAACAGCAAGGCTAAGCAGGTGCATCTTGTGGATAAATTTTAAAATTTTTTCGTCCATTTCGTCCGCCTTAAGCGCTAAAAATTTGAGCCAAATTTGCCGAAACCCAGCTAAAATTTAGCGCCAAAAAGCAAGCTAAAACTAACCAAAAAGCAAAGATAAAAAGCTCGGTTCTGACAAATTTAGCTCCCGCTTGTTCGCGTTTAAACAAAGCCACCGCAAGCCCAGCCGCAAAGCCGCCGATAAAGCTAAAATAGTGCACCGCCGCGGGCTTAACAAAGCTTGGTAGTTTACCCGCGAAAAATAGCAAAAATATCGTAAGCGAGATCAAATTTGCCAGTAAAAAATAAAACGCGACGACGGGAATTTGCGGGAAAAATCCGTGCAAAACGAAGCTCAAAACGGTCGCGCTAATGAGCAAAAATACACGCGTGGCAAAACAGCACATTTTCATCCTTTTTTTGAGTGATTTTAGCGCAAGGGGTATTAAGAAAAAAGAAATTTAGTCGATATAAAGCCAAAAGGAACGACAAATCATGAAACTACAAAACTACCAAAGCGCGAGCCTAAACAGCTTTGATTTTAGCTTTAAAACCAGCAGCGGCGACGAGATAAATCTAAAAATGTACGACAACAAAACAGTAGACTACGCTAGCGCCAAAACAGCCGGTGCATCGGCATCCGCACTCACTCTCACGCACGAGTACGGCTATAGCTTTTCGTATAAAGGCGACGGTCTGGACGCGCGCGATAAAGAGGAGCTGGCAGCCGCTCTAGAAAAGATAGCGCCTAGCATCGATAAATTTATGAAAAACGTCAAAGATGGCGAGGATCCTATATTTTCGCGCGTTACAAATCTCGCAAACTCCCTTCGCAAAGAGCTTCCCGAGGTAAAAGACGCAAATCATAAAAATTTTATCGCGGACGGCACGCTAAAGCTTTTTGATAGGCTGATGGAACAAAACAAAGCGGATGCTAAGCTACTGCAAAACTCCAAAAAGCTCTTTGACGAGCTCATTTCTCAGCTGGATAGCTTTAAATTTTACGTTTAGTTCGCGGTTTAAAATTTTCGCTATAATTCATAAATTTTAAAAATAGGAAAATTTATGAACGCGAATGAAAAAATCACCCAAATGCTAAATCTCCAGCAGAGCCTAAACGACGATACAAACGGCATCGGCTGGGAAAACGGCATAAACAAAAACGGCAAACTCATCAGCTGGAAACGCTGCATATATATGGAGTGCGCCGAGCTCATAGATAGCTTTGCCTGGAAGCACTGGAAAAGCATAAACGCGCCGACAAATGAAGACAATCTGCGCGTCGAGGTCGTGGATATCTGGCACTTTTTGATGAGTTTGATGCTCGAGCAGTACAAGCTAAATAACCTCGGCGACATCGCAAAACTATCAAGCGATATCTGCGCTAGTAGCGGCTTTGAGGCGTTTTGCCGCGAGCCGTTTAACGTCGCTGATGAAAACATCTACGAGATCATAAACGACGTCGAAATGCTCATAAACAAGTGCTCTGGCTTTGAGTATTCGCTCTTTGACCTGCTTAAAATTTACTTCACGATGAGTCTAAAATGCGGCGTAAATCTCAGCTCGCTTTACGAGTGCTACGTCGGTAAAAACGTGCTAAATCGCTTCCGCCAAGACCGCGGCTACAAAGAGGGTGCGTATAAAAAGGTCTGGAACGGCAAGGAAGATAATGCCGTTATGAACGAGATTTTAGCTCGCGGACTAAAAAGCGTGGATGAGATCTACGCCGCGCTCGAGGGCGAGTACAAGGCGGTAAAATAAAATTTGATGTCTTTGCGGGCTAAATTTGCGCCTCTTTGGTCGTTAAATTTAGCAAATTTAACTCGCCGCCAGGCAGTTTAAGTCGCGGGCATTTTAAATTTGAGCGTGGTTTAGCCGGCAAAAATTTACGCCGCATGCAAGTCTCGCGCCACCAAAAAGCTGGGTAAATTTGAGTAAATTTAGCTAAATTTGCAGCCTATTTTAAATCGGTCAAATTTAGCCGCGAAGTCTATACTTGCGTTAAATTTGCGCGCCATTGGAAACATTCGCCGCGCCGCTTTGCGCAAAGCAAAAAATGCGCGTCAAATTTATAAAACCGCCGCGCCCAAGCGCACTTTTTGCCGCAAAACGGCATAAATTTAAACAAATGGAGATTCATTGTTCGCTGATATTTTACGCCTTTCGATAAAGGACCTTTTCACGCCCAAATTTATCGCGCTTTCTATCTTGCCGCTCGTTTTTTCCGCGCTCATTATCGCGGCTATTGCGATGTTTGGCGGACGCGAGCTATACGAGGCGCTAAACGCCGCCATATTGGGCGAGTCAGGCGCGCTGGCCGAGTATCCGATGGCGGCTAAAATCCTTAGCCTAGGCATCGCAAAATGGCTCATCGGCGCGATATTTTACGCGGTCGGCGCATATCTGGTCGTTATGCTTTCGGTTTTTTGCGCGCTCGCGGTTGCGGGCTTTCTAACTCCAGTGGTCGCCCGCGAGATAAACCGCAGACACTACCGCGTGGACGAGGCGCAGCTAGCAAACGTCAGCCTAGCTCGCCAAACGGCTCTCATGGGTCAAATTTTGCTCAAATTTTTCCTGATCGCGCTTATTTGCGTGCCGATTTTGGCCGTGCCCGCACTAAATTTCCTCGCCCTGCACCCGGCATTTTTTTATCTTTATTATTCGCTACTTTTCATCGACGTCGCGCCAAATGCCCTCTCGCGGCACAAATTCGAGCTTTATTTGCTCGATTACGGCGGATACAAATTTAAAGCCGCCGCACTGTGCTTTTACCTGCTTTGCTTGGTGCCTATTTTCGGGCTTTTCTTGCAGGTTTTTTTCATTATTTACTTTTCGCATTTTTTCTTTTTACGCGAGACTTCGCGCTTGACGTAAATCATTTCAAATCAGCGAAAAAATAAATAAAATAAGCCGAAATTTTTAAAAAAGGAAAACAAATGAGAACTGAAAATATCGTAGTTTGCAACGTCTGCGGACAAAAAAGCACGGAAAACGAAAACGCCGTATTTATCTGCGCCCACAAAAACGGCGAAGAGGTCGACATCTGCACGGCATGCATCCCTAGCGTCATCCACGGCTCGGGCCTAGTAGTTCGCAGCAACGACGAAATCAAAGAGGATATGTAACCGATTTTAGCCCGCTTTGGGCTAAATTTGATTTTTTACTATTTTAACCCGCCCAATTTTACTCCCGCTTTGTATATACCCCGTAAAGCTAGTCATAGACAATAAAAAGCGCGTGCGATCCGAGCTTAAATTTTAGCTAGCGCAGGCGTAAATTTAAAATTTAAGCGGGCGAAATTTGACGAGAATAGCCGCAAATTTGCCCACTAAATTTCAAATTTGACGAATTCTCGCCAAATACGCAAAAACTAAAACGGCAAAAACGCACCGCCGTAAATTTAAATATCCTAAATTTAGCATAGTCCCGCCAAAGCCGATCAAAATCTCCGTCAAAAGCCCAAACAAAACTACAACAAATTTATCAAAAAGTTACGTTTGATAAATTTAGTTTCGATACGTAACACTTATCGCCTAAAATAAAAATATAAAAATAAATTTAAATAAAAAT
>NZ_CALINL010000080.1 GCF_938045225.1 uncultured Campylobacter sp. | reverse complement strand
GATGCAGTGTTGCAAATTTCATCGCTGGCTCTTCTAGGTCAAAGTCCTCTCTCATAAGCGCGCGCCTAAGATCGCCGTCACTTAAAAGAGCGTCTAGCACGCCATCTTTATCGACGATGAGAACAGTGCCAAGCTTGCCATGTGTCATAGTATCGATGGCGCTTTTTAGGCTTGCATTCCAGCGGACTATCGGCAAATTTTCGCTTCTCATCACGTCTTTTACTTTTAAAAATAATCTCTTGCCAAGACTTCCGCCGGGGTGAAAATTTGCAAAATCCTCTTTTTTAAAACCTCGCTTTTCCATCAAACAAACAGCTAACGCATCGCCTAGGGCTAACGTTAACGTCGTCGAGCTAGTCGGTGCGGCATCTAGCGGGCAGGCCTCTTTGCTAACGTCAAGCTTCACAAAGGCATCACTAAATTTACCGAGCGTGCTAAATTTATCCCTCGCCATCGCAACTATCGGCACGCCAAAACGCTGCACGTGAGGTAGGATTTTGGTTAGCTCCTCACTCTCGCCGCTAAAGCTGATAGCTAGCAGCGTATCGTCCTTGCCGATCATACCTAGATCGCCGTGCATCGCCTCGGTCGGATGCATAAAAAAGCTAGGCGTGCCAGTACTAGCAAGCGTCGCGGCGATCTTTGCGCCGACGTGTCCGCTCTTGCCTACGCCCGTAACCACGACTTTGCCTTTAGTTTGGTATAAAATCTCGACCGCTTTTTCAAATTCGACGTCTAAAATCTCGGCATTTCTCGTTAGCTCGTTAGCTTCGGTCTTTAGCACGTTAGCGGCTATTTTTATTATCTCGCTCATTTTTCGCCCTTACATCAGGTATATGATCGGCACGATGGTCGGGTACTTTTTGACTTTTCTAAATATATGCTTGCGGATGACTTGGCGCACCTGGCCTTCGAGCATCCTGCCGTCTTTTAAAAGCTCCTCTTTGACGTTGCTTAGATACTGCTCCAGCACGCCTTCCATCTCTTTTCTAAACTCGCCGTCTTGCTTATCGCCCACGAGTCCGTAGCTGATGACGCGAGGCTTGTTTATGAGCTTAGCGCCGTGGCGGGAAATTTGCGCGATGATCATCACGACGCCCGCTTCAGCCAAATTTTGCCTATCGATCACGACGTCGTCTGAAATTTGCTTGTTGATTTGGTTGTCGATAAAGACCTTGCCCGTTTTTACCGTCTTGGTACGCTTCATGTATTTTTGGCAAATTTCTATCTGATCACCGTCGCTCATCAGATAGATGTTTCGCTCGTCCACGCCGCAGGCTACGGCCGTTTCTTTATGCTTTGCGATGTGGTTGTATTCGCCGTGGACAGGAAGGAAAAATTTGGGTTTTATTAGGCGCAGCATCAGTTTTTGCTCCTCTTGCGCCGCGTGACCGCTCACGTGTATCTCGCTAAAGTCCTGATACGCGACGCTAGCGCCTGATTTGATGAGGAAATTTAGCACCGTAGAGACGCTGCTTTCGTTGCCAGGGATTGCTTTTGAGCTGATGATGATCTGATCGGTCGGCTTTATTTTGATATATTTGTGCTCGTCGGTAGCCATGCGGTATAGCGCACTCATCGTCTCGCCCTGAGAGCCGGTGGTGACGATCAGCACTTCGTTATCTTTAAATTTGCCGACTTCGTTGGCGTCGATGAAAATTTTCTTATCGAGCTTGATATAGCCAAGCTCCATCGCCGTGTAGAGGTTGCGCTCCATGCTGCGGCCGATGACGCAGACCTTGCGGTTGTATTTTAGTCCCCAGTCGATCGCCTGATAGACGCGGTGGATGTTAGAGCTAAACGTGCTCATTATCACGCGGCCTTTGGCTTTGGAAAATATCGCGTCAAAGGTCTTGCCCACGCTGCTTTCGCTTTTAGTAAAGCCCTCTCTGTAGCTGTTCGTGCTGTCGCTCATCAGGCACAGCACGCCGCGTTCGCCGTAGTAGGCTAGGCGACCCAGATCGGTAGGGTAGCCATCTATCGGCGTGTGGTCGATCTTAAAGTCGCCCGTGTGGATGATGGTGCCAGCCTTTGTCGTGATGGCTAGCGCGCTAGCGTCGATGATGGAGTGCGTGATATGTATCCACTCGACCTCAAAATCTCCTATCAGATACGGTTTACGCTTTTCGACCGAACGGAAAAGCGAACGCTCCTGCTTTAGTCCGTGCTCTTCAAATTTGTTATTTATCATACCAAGCGGTAGCGGCGTGGCATAAATCGGAAATTTAAACTCTTTATAAAAGTAGGGCACCGCGCCGATATGATCCTCGTGGGCGTGCGTGATGACGACGCCTTTTATCTTATCTTTTATCTTGCGTACGTAGTCAAAGTCGGGGATCAGGATATCCACGCCGTGCATACTCTCGCTAGGAAAACTCATGCCGATATCCACGATGATCGCGCTCGTGTCGGTCTCAAATATCGTCATATTTCCGCCGATCTCGCCCAGTCCGCCAAGAGGCGTGATTCGGATCCTGTGATCGGTCGAGTTTAGGTATTTCATCGGCTCAAGGCGTAGTTCATGGACGGCTTTGTTAGCCTCCATGGCGCTAGCTATATCTTGCTGCCACTGCTCGTTTCCGTTTAGCTTGGCGGGTAAATTTTTCTTCGGTTTTCTCTGTTTTTTAGGCTTAGCTTCGGCTGTTTGATTTTCGGCGTTAGCGGCTTGCTTGTTAGCGTTTTTATTTTCGCTTTGCACACCGTTTTGGGAGTTTTGTTTGCCATTTTTACTGCGATTTTTTTTGCTGTTTTGTTTGTTAGCGTTAGGTTGTTCGCCGTTTAGCGCGTGCTGTTCGCCGCCGTCAAAAGGCTCTAAAAAGAAATTATCTATCACGCTTTGACTGGCTTTTTGCTCGCCGTTTTGGGGGTTTTGATCTAAATTTTCTTGTTTATTTTTATTTCTCGGGCGAAATCTGCGTTTTTTATTGCTCTTACTCTGAGAGACCACCGCTTTTTCTTCGTTCTTGTCGTTCATCATCTTCCTTTAAATTTTTAAATACTTCTAGATAAAGATCGACATTTAGCTCGTGCGGACGGATATTTGCGCTCAAATTTAGCAGACTGAAAATTCGCTCGACTTCAGGCTTTTCGTAGCTTGAACTCAAATTTTTCATTAGCGTTTTTCTAGGCGCGCTAAAGGCGATTTTGAGGTAAGTTTTAAATTTTTCGTATTCAAATTTACTCTCAAATACTCCGGTTTCGCCTATTAAATTTTTACTTTTTTGCAGTTTTATAACCGAGGAAGTCACCTTCGGCGGTGGATTAAAGCAGCTCGCATCCACGTCAAAAAGCAGCTCGCAGCCGCCTTGAAGCGAGGCCAAAATCGCCAAAGAGCTAAAATCTCTATCGCCGCTTTTCGCGCTAAATTTGAGCGCGACCTCCTTTTGTATCATCACGACCAGGCCGCGACATTTCTCGTCTTCGATCGCATTTAGGATCATCTTCGTAGCGACATAGTAGGGCAGGTTTGCCGCTAAAAAATACGGCTCATCGTTTAGGCCGCCTTCGCTCCACTGATCCAGCGCGTCTTTGCAAAAAAGTTTCAATCGTCCGTTTTGAATTTCGTTTGCGAATTTTTTCTGCAGCAGCGCAAAAAGCTCGGTATCTATCTCGTAGCTAGTTATGCCGCAAATCCGCAAAATTCTAAATGTCAAATCACCTAAGCCAGGCCCAATTTCAACGATACTTTGCGTATCTTTGGGAATCGCTTGGATGATTTTGTTTAGCGTCGCCTCGTCGTGTAAGAAATTTTGTCCGAAGCATTTTTTTGCTTTAATATTTTCCATTTTTTTCCTAAATTTCGCCGATTTTACCCAAAAATATCTTATGTAATGATTAGATAAGTCAAATTTAGCTAAAATAAAGCCAAATTTTAGCCAAAGAAGAGCGATGAATCATTTTGCAAAACGCATAATCCCGTGCCTAGACGTCAAAGACGGACGCGTGGTAAAGGGCGTAAATTTCGTAGGTCTCGTGGACGCTGGCGATCCGGTCGAGATAGCCAAACGCTACAACGAGGAGGGCGCGGACGAGCTGTGCTTCCTCGATATCACGGCGTCGCACCTTGAGCGCGATACGATCGTGGATGTCGTAGAGCGGGTTGCGCGCGAGCTTTTTATCCCGCTGACCGTGGGCGGCGGAATACGCACGATTGACGATATCTCGCGCCTACTAAACGTCGGCTGCGACAAAATAAGCCTCAACTCCGCCGCGATCAAAAACCCGAATTTGATAGACGAAGCGGCGAACAAATTCGGCTCGCAGTGTGTCGTAGTCGCAATCGACGCGAAGAGGACGGGCGAGGGCTATAGCGTGTTTATAAACGGCGGCAGGCTAGATACCGGCAAAGACGCTCTTGCTTGGGCAAAAGAGGCGCAGGAGCGCGGTGCAGGCGAAATTTTACTCACGTCGATGGACTGCGACGGCGTTAAAAACGGATTTGAGTTAAATTTGACGCGGATTTTTAGCACGCTTGACATCCCCGTGATCGCAAGCGGCGGCGCGGGTAAAATGGAGCACTTTAAGGACGCATTTTTAGCGGGTGCGGACGCATGCCTAGCGGCTTCGATCTTTCATTTTAGAGAGATCGAGATTAAAGCGCTTAAAACCTATCTCAGGCAAAACGGCATCGAGGTCAGGCTGTGAAATTTGAGTTCAAATTTGACGCGCAAGGGGGCAGGGCGTGATTATTTCGGCGGGACGAAATGAAGTATTTGCATTTGCGCTACCGATGGGCATCGGGTTAGTGGATATGAGCATAAATTTGACGGCGCTTTTGCAAAAGCGAGCTATGGTTGATGGTTGCGGTAGATACGAGCAAAATTTGACGGCCAAGCAGCAACTTGGCGAGAGGCTAAATTTGATAGATTCGCCGGTTTTAAAAAGTGCGAAATCCGCACAAAATCCGGATAAAATTTTAAATGCGCTGCCGAGTAAAATCATTTTTATAGGCTCGGCAGGACTTTACAAGGAAGGTGAAATTTTTGAAATTTACGAGAGCTCAGCCGCGGCAAATATCGAAATTTCAAGCCTAGAAAACAAGAGCTATTCGCCGATAGAGGGTGAAATCGCCTCTGTTGTTCCACGTGGAACATGCAAGGTAAATTCATCAAATTTTATCACGACCGATCAAAATTTGGCTCATAAGCTTTTTGATCGCGGATATTTTTTAGAAAATATGGAATTTTTTGCCGTCCTTAAAGTCGCACAAAAATTTCAAATCCCCGCTTACGGCATATTCGTAGCGACGAATTTCTGCGACAAAAATGCGCATGACGATTTTATAAAAAACCACGAGCAAGCCAAAAAAGAGCTCGAAAAATACCTAAAACAAAAGGAAATCATTTGAAAAATTTGCTTGATTTTACATTAGACGAGCTAAAAGAGCAGCTCTCGCCGCCATTTCGCGCGAAGCAAATTTTCGAGTGGCTATATAAGAAAAATGCAACTAGTTTTGATGAAATGCTAAATTTGCCAAAAGAAATGCGCGCAAATTTGGCGCAGGAGTTTTGCCTTGATCCGCTAAAGTGCGTCAAATTTGAGCAGAGCGCCGACGGCTCTATCAAATATCTTTTCGAGCTCAAAGACGGACTGCGGATAGAGAGCGTCCTACTGCCGATGAAAGAGGAGCTTAGCGATGAAAACGGTGAGATAGCACGCCACGCTCGTTATACGATCTGCGTTAGTTCGCAGGTAGGCTGCCGTATGGGCTGCTCGTTTTGTCTAACGGGTAAGAGCGGACTAACAAGAAACCTAACGCCAGGCGAAATAGTGGGGCAAATTTTGTGGATAAAAAGAGAAAATAAAATCCCCTATGAACGCCGCGTAAACGTCGTATATATGGGTATGGGCGAGCCTCTGGATAACCTAGAAAACGTTAGTAAAGCCATAAAAATTTTAAAAGAAAACGACGGGTTAGCTATAGCACCGCGCCGCCAGACCGTTAGCACGAGCGGGCTGGGTAGCCAGATAAAAAAGCTCGGCGAGATGGATCTGGGCGTGCTGTTAGCGATATCTTTGCACGCCGTTACTAACGAGCTTCGCAGCAAGCTAATGCCGATAAATAACGCCTACAAAATCGAGTCCGTTATGGAGGCGGTGAGGGGGTTTCCCATCGATATGCGCAAGCGAGTGATGTTTGAGTATCTCGTCATAAAAGACACGAACGACGGTATAAAGGACGCCAAAAAGCTCATTTCGCTACTACACGGCATTAAGGCAAAGGTAAATTTGATCTACTTTAACCCACACGAGGGTAGCGAATACGGACGCCCGAACACGGCCGATATGGAGGCATTTCAAACGTACCTACGAGATCATGGCGTGACCTGCACTATCAGGCAGAGTAAGGGTCTTGACATCAGCGCGGCGTGCGGACAACTAAAAGAGCGCAACAATCAAACAAATGGCAAAACAATAGCCAAGACGGCAAAATGACGCTACTTGATATATTACAGATAGTTTTTGTCTGCATTGTGGTTTTTGCGGGACTCGGACTTATTATAAAGACGGCTTTTTATGACAAACGCGACCGATGATATAGCGTTTTTAAGAGATCAAATAGACAGGAATAACGACGACTCGTTTTTCGTTTTGCTCTACGATTTTTGTTATTTTGATAAGAGAGTTTTCAAAAAAATCCTAAAAATCTGCCTAGAAACCGAGATAGAAGATAGAAATTTGCGTGCCGAAATTTTAGATATTTTACACTTTACGACCTATCTGATGCTCTGTCATCGCGATAAAAAAGATGCGTATAAGATAAAAAACTTCAAAAAAGTCGAGGAAAAATTCGGCGATTATTTTCAGATCATAAGGCAGATCAGCAGGAAATTTATAATGGGGTAACAATGAACGCGCAAAAAATAATGGACGAAATCGACGTATTTTTAAGCAAATCACTACTTAAAAAATCAAAGATAACCAAAGCGCAAATCGTGGATTTCATAGAAACAAAATGGGCGGAAGCAGACGAGGAAAAGTACAAAATCTATGACGCATACATCTACGCGCACCGCATGATAAGTGAATACGAAGAGTTAAAAGACTACGCCAACGTCCTGCGCTGGATCGATGAGATGTATAAGTGCGATAAGGCAAAAGATAGACCGTCCTACGTGAAGGACTATTATAGAGGCGAGCGCTGTCTTGCCTGCGGTCAAAAAGAAGCGGCGCTAAAATATCTGTACAAAAGCTACGAAGCGGACAGGGATTATGTCTTTGCCCGAGATGAACAAATCGCTAAATTTTTTAAAGATTATCTTGCAAATCCCGAAATTTTGCCTGAATTTATAGAAGAAGAGTATGGTGAAGATGAATTTGAGGATTTCGGCTTTGAGATAGAACTCGAGCATTTCGGTAAAATTTTAGAGCAAGAGGCAAAATTTTATTGCACATTTCTAAACAAAAAAGGCGATGAGGTATACGAACCAAGCCGCACGCACTCAAATGCGGTTGATTTTTTAAGGCAAAATCAGGAGGAAATTTTAAACGAAATTCTGACCGAGATTTTCAAAAATTATCCAAAATGGCAAGAAATTTACGACTATCCGAGCGAGACAAAGAGTGATTTTATGCCAAATATCTGCGCGCCTCACGAGCTTGGCAGGCTTTTGGAACTACAAAATATCTATATTTTACTTACCGGCAAAACCGCGAAAATAGGCTTTGAGTTTAGCTGCTCGTGGGATATGGAGCACGGCCTAGGCGTGATGACGCAAGGCGGTAAAGTCCTAAAAATCGGCAGCGGCGAGACGGCATTCGGCTTTTAGCCTTTGGCTATAAATTTACCCGGCCGCCGCGCGCAAATTGATTTTTACTCGTCAAAGGTTTTATTTTTCGTGTGATAAAAGTATAGATACAAAAGTCCCAGCGGCGCGATAACAAAAGCAAAACCATAACAAAGCAGCATAGTTATAAATTTTGCTGCAAGTAAAAATAGCGCATTTACGAAAAATACGTTATCTCCAAATATAAAATCCGCAATGCTCTCATAAACAAAGCGAGAATATGGATACAAAAAGGTGTTTGCGATAAAGATAATATAGCTAAAAATTCGCTTATCGCCTCCATTATACATAAGCGCTATAAACAAAGCCGTAAAGATAGCGCCGAAAAATAGCTACTGCAGGTAATAAGACGCGCTAAGTCCGCCGAAAGTTTTTTTAATAAAACTCATGAAAAATGCTCCTTAAATAAAATTTTGTATAATTCTACCCCCCCCCCCATAAATTTTTGCTTAATCTAACTTGCCGGTGCTAAAACCCGTTTCCACCGTCTAAATTTAACCGCACACTAACTAACAAGACTAAATTTACTAACGAAATTTACGTTAGTTTATCTTTTTAGCTTTTTTATTAAAACCGAAATAGAGTAGGGTTACCAAGCAAGCAGGCAAGCGCGTAATGTCATATATCCGAAATAAAAATGCTATTTATGCGGGGCGTATCGTGCCTAATCGTAGCTAAATTTTGCGGCATCGTTTTGCGCTTGATGCTATCGCTGGCGGATGTTGCATATCTAAAATTTACCGTTTTTATGCTGCAAGATTTTATAAAACTAGCGAACGGAAAATAAAACACTGATAATAAAAACAGCCTGACAAATCGGTTCAAAATCTATCCGTGCTTTACGAGTTTATAAAATTCATCTTGTGCGTCGAATTTAGATTTTATTCTGTATTCTATACCATCGAATTTAAAACAAATTTCATCCGAGTGCAGCAACAGTCTAGGCGCTCCGGTCGTTAAAATTCGCTCGGTTTTGCTCATCTCTTTATCTAAAATTTTCTCGATTTGCGGTCGTGCTAGGCCGTAGAGCGGTTCACCTAAAATCTTATGTTCCACGTGGAACAAATGCAAACGAATTTGATGTTGTCTGCCCGTGAGCGGTACGGCTCGAACCAGCGTCGCATCGATATCGGCAAAATACTTTATCGGCAAAATCTCCGTCACTGCGCTTTTGCCGTCCTCGCAAATTTGCATTCGCATTTTCACGTCGTCGTAGTCGTTTGCTAGATCCATATTCACTTCGATACGCAAATTTTCGCTTATCTTTCCCTGCGCGAGTGCGACGTAACTTTTATAAACTTGCCTATTTTCAAAAAGTTTTTTTAAATTTACGACCGCGTTTTTGTCTTTGCCCACGACGATGAGTCCGCTCGTTTCGCAGTCTAGACGATGTGCGACCGACGCTTCGCGACCGTAGAGTGACCAAATTTCGTCATTTAACGAGTACTCGCAATGTCTGCCGTTTGGGTGGCTAAGCACGCCGCTGGGTTTATCGAAAACGGCAAATTTATCGCACTCAAAAACCGGCTTTAGCCCGCGTGGATTCGTCTCATACTCTATCAGGCAAATTTCACCGCTTAGCAAAGTGTTTTTCTCGCTGACGACCGCGCCGTCGCAGATGAGTCGGCCTTTGTCGATGAGGCGCTGGGCTTCACGCATTTTATAGCCGTTTCGTAGTAAAATTTCATACGCTTTTTGCCATT
Source organism: uncultured Campylobacter sp. (assembly GCF_938045225.1). GTDB lineage: Bacteria > Campylobacterota > Campylobacteria > Campylobacterales > Campylobacteraceae > Campylobacter_A. The sequence goes on along the minus strand of NZ_CALINL010000080.1, from coordinate 21,387 downwards.
CGGCATGCGCGATAAATTTATGAATATAAGGCAATTTTCACTCTTTAAATCTAAAATTTAAGGGCAAATTTAGCGGATACTAACCGCCTTTTCAGCCCAGTTTTTATATAATCTTTCCTTAAAAAATTATACAAAAATTCGCATAAAAAAGGCTAAAGATGGTAGAGAGATATTCGCGCGAACAGATGGCGCAGAAGTGGAATATGCAGGCAAAATACGGTGCGTGGCTGGAGGTCGAAAAGGCTGCGGTCAAAGCATGGAATAAGCTGGGCTTTATCAGCGATGCAGACTGCGAGAAAATTTGCAAAAACGCAAAATTTGACATAGCACGCATCGACGAGATAGAAAAGACGACTAAGCACGACGTGATCGCATTTCTAACGAGCGTGAGCGAGAGCCTGGGCGAGGAGAGCCGCTTCGTGCACTACGGCATGACTAGCTCAGATTGCATCGACACCGCCGTCGCGCTTCAGATCAAAAGCAGCATGGAGCTCATCATCGAGGACGTAAAGGGCCTAATGAGCGCGATCAAAACCAGGGCACAGGAGCACAAAAACACGATGATGGTCGGCCGCAGCCACGGCATCCACGGAGAGCCAATCACCTTCGGACTCGTGCTTGCGGTCTGGTACGACGAGGTCGCGCGCGCGCTAAAGCTGCTACAAGACGCCAAAGAGGTCGCCGCATACGGCAAACTAAGCGGTGCGATGGGAAACTTCGCTCACGCACCGCTCGAGTTTGAGGAGCTAACCTGCGCTGAGCTTGGTCTAAAACCTGCTCCCGCGTCAAATCAGGTCATCCAGCGCGACCGCTACGCCCACGTCATCAGCGCTATCGCCGTGCTAGCCGCCACCTGCGAAAAGATCGCCGTCGCCGTGCGCCACTTCCAAAGGACGGAAGTTTACGAGGCTGAGGAGTATTTCAGTCCAGGTCAAAAGGGCTCCAGCGCGATGCCGCACAAGCGCAATCCCGTGCTTAGCGAAAACATCACCGGCCTTTGCAGGATGCTGCGCTCATACGTGACGCCGGCGCTCGAAAACGTCGCGCTCTGGCACGAACGCGATATCAGCCACAGCTCGGTCGAGAGATTTATCCTGCCGGACGCCTTTATCACGGCCGATTTCATGCTCGCGCGCATTACGAATTTGATCGCAAATTTGGTAGTTTATCCGGAAAATATGATGAAAAATCTAAATTTAACCGGCGGACTCGTCTTTTCTCAGCGCGTGCTTCTGCAGCTTCCGCAGCGCGGTATTTCGCGCGAAAATGCGTACAAGATCGTACAGCGCAACGCGATGAAAGTCTGGGCGGATCTGCAAGAGGGTAAAAAAGCGATAAACGAAAACGGCGAGAGCCTGTTTTTACAAAATTTACTCGCCGACGAGGAGCTACGCGCAAGCCTGGGCGAAGCCGAGATAAAAGAGTGCTTTGATTATGCTTATTACGCCAGGCACGTGGATGGGATATTTGCGAGAGTATTCGGAAAGCAGGGCGAAATTTAATGAAAGTACTAAAACGAAACGGGCGCACGGAAGAGCTTGACGTAAGCAAGATCAAAAAATACACAAGCGAGGCGGTCGCGGGGCTAACAAATGTGAGCCTAAGCGAGCTTGAGGTGGACGCGAAAATTCAATTTCGCGATATGATCACGACCGAAGAGATCCAGCAAACCCTCATCAAAACGGCGGTTGAAAAGATCGACATCGACCGCCCAAACTGGACATTTGTTGCGGCGAGGCTGTTTTTATACGACCTTTATCACAAGGTCACGGGCTTTAGCGGCTATAACCACCTGCGCGACTATCTGCAAAAAGGCGAAAAAGCAGGCCGTATCATCCCTGGGCTAAAAGAAAAATACGATCTAGACGACCTAAACGACTACATCAGGCCCGAGCGCGACTTACAGTTTGCATATCTTGGTATCAAGACGCTATACGACCGCTACCTCATCAAAGACCGCAGCGGCGCGCCGATAGAGCTACCGCAGCAGATGTTTATGGCGATTGCGATGTTCCTCGCGCAAAACGAACTAGACTGTCAAGGCTGGGCAAAGAAATTTTACGACCTCATATCTAAATTTGAAGTCATGCTCGCCACTCCGACACTCTCAAACGCCCGCACGACGCGCCATCAGCTAAGCTCTTGCTACGTGGGAAGTACGCCAGATAATATCGAGGGGATTTTTGATAGCTACAAAGAGATGGCCTTACTTAGCAAATTTGGCGGCGGTATCGGCTGGGACTGGTGCAAAGTGCGCGCTATGGGTGGTAGCATCGACGGACATAAAAACGCCGCGGGCGGCATCATCCCGTTTCTAAAAGTCACGAACGACATCGCCGTCGCCGTCGATCAGCTAGGCACGAGAAAGGGCGCGATAGCCGTCTACGTCGAGCCGTGGCACATGGACGTGAGCGACTTCCTGGATTTGCGCAAAAACTCGGGCGAGGAGCGCCGAAGAGCGCATGAGCTATTCCCGGCGCTTTGGATAAACGACCTTTTCATGAAACGAGTCAAAGAAAACGCGCGCTGGACTCTCTTTGACCCCGCAGAAGTCGCCGATCTGTGCGATCTATACGGCGATGAGTTCGAGGCTCGCTACCTAGCATACGAAAACGACGAAAATATCCAAAAAAACGTCGTCATGGCAAAAGAACTGTGGAAGAAAATTTTAACTAGCTATTTTGAATCAGGCATGCCATTTTTGTGCTTTAAAGATAATGCAAACAAAGCCAATCCAAACGACCACGACGGTATCATCAGGAGCTCAAATTTATGCACCGAAATTTTCCAAAATACGCAGCCGAACTATTATAAGATCAAGATCACGTTTGATAACGGCACCGAGCGATTATTTGACGAGGAAGAAGACGTCACGGTTGATAGCGGCATAACCAAAAAGGCCAAAAAACTAAGCGCTCTAGATAGCATCGGCGGAGAGCAAATTTTCATCGTCGAAAAAGAAAGCATAGAGGGCAAAACCGCCGTGTGCAACCTCGCGAGTATAAATTTAAGCAAAATCAACAAAAAAGAGGACATCGAGCGCGTCGTACCGATCGCCGTACGCATGCTAGATAACGTCATCGATCTAAATTTCTACCCGCACAAAAAGGTCAAGCACACCAACCTAGCATCCCGCTCGATCGGCCTTGGCGTCATGGGCGAGGCACAGATGCTAGCCGAGCGCGGCGTGAAATGGGGCAGCTACGAGCACCTAGCGCTGATCGATAGCGTGATGGAGAACATAAGCTACAACGCCATCTACGCCAGCTCAAATTTGGCGGTAGAAAAGGGCGTTTATCCGCTCTTTGAAGGCTCAAAGTGGAGCAGAGGAGTGATGCCTATCGATACGGCAAACGCAAATGCCAAAGCGCTTCTAAACGATAGAGGCGGGCTATTTGACGAGAACGCCTGCGACTGGAGCAAACTGCGCGAAAAGGTCAAAAAAGACGGCATGCGAAACGGCTATCTGATGGCGATCGCACCGACGTCTAGCATCAGCATACTTGTGGGCACCACCCAGACGATCGAGCCCGTGTATAAGCGCAAATGGTTCGAGCACAATCTAAGCGGCATGATACCAAACGTCGTACCAAATCTCAGCCCTGAGACGTGGCAGTTCTACACGCCTGCCTACGAGCTAGATCAGCGCGTACTCGTGCGTGCCGGCGCCATCCGCCAAAAGTGGATCGACCAGGGCCAGAGCCTAAATATTTTCATGAGCCTAGACAAAGCTAGCGGCGGATATCTGAGCGAAATTTACACGCTTGCGTGGGAGCTGGGACTAAAATCGACCTACTATCTACGCTCCGAAAGCCCTGATAGCGAGAAGCTAAACAACGTCGCCGATCGCTCGATCGAATGTGAGGGGTGTCAGTGAGAAAATTTTGCTTTATATTCATATCCTTGCTTTTTATTGGCGGGTGCAGCTTCAAAGACATAAACAGCAAAGACGAAAAAGCAGTGAAACAATACACAGGTATATATGTGGTGGATAAAAAGTCATTTGATGAGATAAAAGAGATAGAGACTCGTCGCTATCAACTAGCAAAGGAGCTTGGGCGTGACAAGAAAGCATATGAAGAGATAGACAAAAAAGCTCCTCAAATTTTATCAAATGGCAAAAAATACTATGCGTATTCAAATCGCAATGCAAATAGAGGCAATCAATCAAAGCATATCGATAGATATGAGGGCAAAATTCTTGATATACTTGGAGAGAATAAGGATAAATTTAAGCTTGACATCAAAAAGAAATACTACTATATAGACGACGATTTGTTTTTAAGCCCCATTAGCTACGAGGTCTCGCGCACATACGAGACAAAGACCTTGGATGTAGGCGGGGACGAGGGTGCTGGCTTTCGTATGTTTTCTAGGTCATGGTCGCAGATAGTTGGCAGCAGCGTATATGACTTGCAAAATTTTAAAGATGTTGGGCGTCAAGAGAAAATTTATGCTATAAACAGTATCGTGGAATTTTTAACAGAATTTGCAGCCTGCCTAGAATACAATAACAGCGAAAAAGCAAAATGTAGCGAACTAAATGTATCGCCAAAAACTCTTCACTCAATGGGACAAGATCTGCTTAAATTTTGCGATATAAGCGATAATGACCAAATCGCTCAAAAATGTGGCTGGGACGCGACCAGCTCTTTTTCAACGATAGGCAAATACATAAACAAAGAGTTTTACAAATACACTTTCGAGTTAGCGACCCAGCTTTGCGACAGCGGACGTAGCCACGATGCTTGTTTTAGGCTAAATTTAGACTATATGGTAGGTAACGGCGTCCCAAAGGACACTCAAAAGGCAGCGCAATACCGACAAAAAGAGAATAAAATCATGAAAGATAATGATTTATTTAATAAGCCCTTTAAAGAGTGATTTTAGGGTTTTTCAAATTTATTTAAATTTAAAAACCCGCTCAAATCCCCCGCTCTCTTAAATTTTAAACCAACTTTCGCTACAATCGCCCAACAAGGAAAAATATGCAAAAAATAATGGGTTTTAACAGAACAAAAAACGAACATATCTTAAACGAAGCGGCCATTCCGAGCGATTTCACACACGCAGCGACAGACGCCGCTACCTAAATATGCGAAACGTCTGCAACGCCCCACTAGCGCGCAAGATCATCCCCGTCATCAACGAAAACGACCCCGTCATAGGCGAAGGCATAAAAGGCGTAAAAGTAGGCGACAATGACACGCTAAGCGCGCTCGTAGCGGGTCTAATAGACGCTGATATTCTCGTGATACTAAGCGACATCGACGGACTATATGATAAAAACCCAAGCGAATTTAAAGACGCTAAATTTATAAATTTAGTCGAAAATATCGATGAAAACGTGATAAAAGCCGCAGGCGCAGAGGGCAGTAAATTTGGCACCGGCGGTATGCGCACAAAGATCACAGCCGCACAGATGGCGACTAAAAACGGCACAAATCTCATCATCGCAAACGGCTTTGATCCGCAAAATATCTTGCACGCGGCAAGAGGAGGGGACGTAGGGACGCTATTTTTAGCAAATAAAAAGGGTATAAACTCGCGTAAATTTTGGCTGGCCTACTCAGCCGAGCAAAAAGGCTCGCTAATTATCGACGAAGGCGCGGCAAAAGCCCTAGCGCATGGCAAAAGCTTGCTAAGCATGGGTGTGAAAGAAGTCTCGGGCGAGTTTGAGCGAGGCAAGATAGTGGAGATAAAAAGCCTGCAAGGCAAAAATATCGCTCGTGGTATCTCAAACTACTCGGCAAGCGAGATCACGCTCATAAAAGGGTGTAAAAGTGACGAGATAGAGGGGATACTGGCTACAAATACGACGATGTTGTTATGGATATAGATAATAACAAATAAGATAAGATTACATAAATGGTAAGAATCTTAGAAGGCTATGAAGGTGATTAAAATAAAATAATTTATAAATCTAGATATAAATTTAGAAGTTCCAAATATCTATATATTCAAATTTTTAGAAATGAGTTGATTGTCAATATAATAATTTTCTATCGATAATGGTTAAATTTTAAAAAATATACTATAATCTATTCTTGATAACAATTCTTATGAATAAAACATAATATTAAAAGTTTAAGGAACGATAAGAATGAGAAAAAGAATCTTGGCTTTAGCACTAGGAGCGGAGCGAACTAGAAAACAGTCCATACTTATCTCACTCTTAATATTAGCCTTACTTACACCAGTAGCATGGTTTTATGGCTTTTTTAATGCGGATTGGTCTTATATCTTGGGTTTTACTGATGCGCCTGAGCTACCCGTTGCTGAGCCTATCAATATCAGCAAAAAAGGGAGCAAAGCAAATTTCTTTGTAAGAGTTGAGGACAAAAAATCTAAAATATTCGTAGATTTACATTACGATAAATACAAACAAACTAGACTAGATAATGAGACTTACGATAGGCTTGTAAAAAAATATCTTTGCACTGATTATTTTGAACGAATATATCCTCCTTTTCCTGTTAAAATCACAGTAAAAGCCATAAAAAATACCAATATAACACTAATTGATAATATTGTTAATCCATCAAGACCAGCCAGAGTAGTTTTCGATAGAACTATATTTTATGAAAAATTAAGTCCTGGGATTTATGAAATCAAAGTGGAAACTATCAATAACTACCCAGAGCTAAAAGACTTAAATGCCTGGATTTATGTAAATTATGATTTTGCAAAGTAAATAAAGATTTTCTTATAAGTATGTGGCTTTCTGTATATTGGCAATGGAAAGTATTACAGACCATTAGGCTTAATCCTAAATACCTTACGTAACGATTTTACTCACACAATAATCACAAAGAAATCTTATCAAATTCAAAGTCAAAATAAGTAGTAAAACAAATAAATTTAGCAAATTTAAAGAGTCAAAAGACCCTTTAAATTTACGTTTGTTACATACACCCGCAGCCGCAGCCTCCGCTTGATTTTATCGCGTCAAATACCGCGTCGTAGTTTGGCTCATCCGTGATCTCGGGGACGATTTGTTTGTGGATGACGACGCCGTCTTTGATAACGAAAACGGCTCTAGCCAAAAGCCCTGCAAGCGGTCCTTCGCCGATGATTACGCCGTATTTTTCGCCGAACTCTCTAGCTCTAAAGTCGCTGCCGACTTTTAAATTTTTGATGCCCTCCGTAGAGCAAAATCTACCCATCGCAAACGGCAGATCCATCGAGATCACGCTTAGTTTGATCGCCTGTTTTGCCGCCATTTTTTCGTTAAATTTACGCGTCTCAGTCGCGCAAACGCCCGTATCTAGCGACGGTACTGCGACTAGGATCTCGATGCCGTTGTTACCGCCGACCTTAAACTCGCCTAGATCCTGCCCGACTAGCGTGACCTCAGGCGCATATGAGCCCACGAATACCTCTTCGCCTTTTAGCGCGATGTCTGCGCCGTGAAATTTGACTTTTGCCATATTTTTCCTTTGTTTTAAATTTAATCGTAACGCGGATATTACCATACTTTTAACAATGGCTGAAAAACAAAGGCACGCCGATAAATTTAAGACGGTAGTTATCTACAAAGTGCTATACTATTTGACATCAGTTATCAAGGAGTGACAAATGAGCGACAAAGAAATCCTAGCTTCGCTCGAAGCAAAACGCACGAAATGCGTCGTCTACACCCGCGTAATGGGCTATCACCGCCCGGTAGAGAGCTTTAACCTCGGCAAAAAAGGCGAGCACAAAGAGCGCGTCAAATTTTGCGAGCCAAAATCCCGCTAAACTCCTGCGAGTAAAACGTGAAAGACGCTGATTTTCCGCTTTACTCGCTCACCCCCTTTACGACCCTAGACTACCCCGACAAAACCGCCTGTATAGCGTGGTTTGCGGGCTGTAACATGCGCTGCGCCTACTGCTACAACGTCCCTATCGTCACAGGCGCTGGACAGATCAGCTGCGCCGAGTTTATCAAATTTTTAGACAAGCGCAAAGGCAAGCTTAGCGGCGTGGTTTTTAGCGGCGGCGAATGCACGCTTAGCCCAGCGTTTTTACCGCTAGCTAACGAGGTAAAGTCTCGCGGATTTTCGCTCAAAGTAGATACCAACGGCTCAAATTTGACCGCGCTTGGACAGGCTATCTCGCTAAATTTGATCGACTATATCGCGCTTGATTTTAAAGCGCCGAAGGAGAAATTTCTAAAGGTTACCGGCTTAAATTTATATAAAAATTTCTTGCAAACGCTTGAGTTTTTACTACAAAACGGCTTTAAATTTGAGATTAGAACGACGGTGCACGCGGACTTGCTGGGCGAGGACGATATCTCGGCGATGAGCGAGATTTTGTACGAGCACGGATACAGAGGCGTTTATTATCTGCAAAATTTCCTCGACACGGGCGAAAATTTTGGAAATTTAGCGCAAGCAAAGGCTAAATTTGATCCAAATTTGATCCGTTCAAATTTGAAAATAGGGCTTAGAAATTTTTAATATTTTTAGTCAAATTTGACTTGCAAAACGGTAAATTTTTATTTCCAGTTGTGATATTTGCTGATTTTAATAAACGTCACAATCTTTTTTAGCTCAGGCGCGTCGCTTAGAGCCTGCACTTTTACGCTATATTCGCCTTTTTCGAGCTCAGCGCGGAGCAAAACTTCATCGTGAGCAAAGCCTCCGTTTGGCGCGCTGTACCATGAAGCCGCGCCGTATTTTGACAGATCAAAGGTTTCGGTTAGGGTGCTTAAATTTTGTTTTAGATCGTTTACCTCACCGCCTTTTACGTAGTTTATTTTGCGGTTTTGTAGAGATTTGAGCATAACTTTTAGCAATATTTTTTCGCCCGTACAGGCCGCTTTTTCCTCTCCACTCGTGCCAATTGGCTCAGGGACGCCTTGCGTCGTATAACCGTAGTAGCCGGCTAGCTTAGCGGCTGTAAACTTCTCGCAAAACCACTTCGTAAACTCGTCGCTGCCGTATCCCGGGAAGACCTCCTCGCTGAGCTTTTCTTCCTCTTTTTGCTTTTGCGGATCTCGCGCGTAGATGAAACTTACCTCGTAGATACCGGCCTTTTTGACGCTGAAATTTATATCGGTCGCGCTGCCGGCCTCAGGCATATCGACCTCTTTATAAATGCCGTCATCAAGCGTATCGCCTCCCAAAAATCAAATCCATAACAAAAAACGCCGCAAAAAAGCAGCAAAAATAGGTAAAATTTAACCTTCAAATTTGACGTTTTATCTGTTTGGCGCGTAGGTTTTTACCTCATATAGCAAGAAATCATACACGCGCTGCTGCACGAGGCCTTCGTATTCGTCGGCGTCGATGAGTCTGCGTAGGTGCTCAAAGTCGATCTTTAGCGCATAGTTTTTGTTTGCTCTGATAGCCTGATCGATCGCTAAGAGCAAGCTATCAAGCGTCATCGGGTCTTTGCGTTTGATACGGGAGACATACTCTCTGGTGGTTTCGATAAGTACGCGTTTACGGTTCTCGTCGCCGCCGTAAATTTCGCTCGAGATATCGTATAAATTTGCAAAATCGTCCTCTTCGGGATTGAGTTTTGCCGAGATGATAGCCGCAAATATCTTCGCGCGAAACTCCAGCGAGCGGTGGTGATAGACCAAAAACTCCCTAAACAACGACAAAAATTTACATTTTATATCAAATCCCATGCTGCCGCCTAAAATATATTTAAGTAAAATTTGAGTAAAATCGCTCTTGCCCTTTCTTAGACCTGTGCAATGTCTCTTCTAGGCACCGCTTCAGGGTGGGAACACAGCAGAGCACTTAGGCTAGGCGTGTGCCGCAGTCATCTGAGAGAGGGTTTTTTAAACCTGTAAAAGCGAAAAATGCTCCTTAAAATCATCGCAAACTTTTAAAAAATTCACTCCGTCCAAGCTCTGATTTTTCTGAAAAAATTTATCCATATTATTAAAGCCTTCGGTTAGTTCGTTTGACTTCACACCGTAGCTGATCGAGATCCCCGCCTCGAAAAACGCCGCGAGTTTATCGCAAATTTTAAGCGCTTTGCCGTCGATGGCGTTAAATTTATCCTCGTTTACGTTCTCCATCGTTCCCTCGTGATGTAGAGGCTTTTTCTCACAAATTCTATTTTCAAACTCGTTTTTGATAAATTTGCCGCCTTCCATACGGATACCGAGGATATAACTAAACTCGTCTCTAAAATTTTCAGGCACGAAAGGCAAAATTTTCTCGTCTATCAGGCGCATTTCGTATTCGCTGATTATCTCGTTTAGCCCTTCGATACCGTATTTTACGGGGCTAATGATATCGCGCGTTAGCGACTCTGGCAGATCGTGAAAGAGCGCGCAAAAGAAGTTATTTTCTAGCCTTGATTTGCAGGCCTTAACCTCAAGCGAGTAAAAATAACTCAAAATCGCCACGACTAACATGTGACCTAAAACCGTCGTTTCAGGGATGCGAGGCGTCTGCGCCCAGCGCTTTTGAAAGCGCAGTCTGCCGGCTAGATCGACTAGCTTGGCTAGCTTTTGATTCATCACGATTTTGCGTACGCCTATTAGCTCGTAATAATCCTCTAGCTCCTCCTCCACACGCGCTTTTAGCTCGTCTATGTCGCTTAAAAATTTACTCGTTTGATAAACGATCGAAAACTCCCAGCGCGTCGCGAGGTAGCTAGCGGCCTTTAGGATCAGGCGCTCTTTGGCGTGAGCCTTGTCTTTGTGCGTGAGATAGCGGCGCATCCGCTCTAAAAATTTACCGCCCTCGACGTCTTTTACGAGCCCTTCTAGGATCGTTAACACCCAGGCGTTTATTTGCTCGTTTTTGGTTTTTTGCATCTGATGAAACACATCGGGGCGTATATCCGTAACCACGACGCGCGCGAGAAACTCGAAAATACCCGCCTCGATGATATAGTTCATATCGGCATTATGCTCGAGCTTTGCGATAAAATACGCGATGATAAATTTATGCGCCTGCTTATCAAGCTCGACTAAATTCGTCATCTTCGGATAGTCGTTCCAGCGCGAGATGGACGCGGCCTTAAAGATGTGTTCGATCAGCTGTGCGCTTATCATTTATCTTCCGATGATTTTTTCACGACGCGAGCGCGCTTTTCGCCGGCAAATTCAGGCTTTTTAAAACCATCTTTACTACCAGCCCTTCGCGGTTTATCATCAAATTTATCTTTACTCGCGCGAGGTTTTCTATCGCCGGTTTTTGCGCTTTTTTTATCGACGCCGAAGCTTTTTGAGCGAGAACCGTCTTTGCTAAATTTAGACTCGCGTCCGCCGTAGCCGCCTATACCAAAACTTCGGTCGCTATCTCGTGTAAATTTTTCAAATTTCGGCGCTTCAAAGCTTTGTTCTTGCGTTTTTTTGATTATCTCGTCCGAGCAAATTTCAATCACCGTATGGACGTTGCCGCGCGGGTTAAAGTCGCCCGTGATTTTCATCCATTTTGGTGCTAGCTTTCGCTCTAAAACGTCGTAAATTTCGTTTATGCTATCTTCGTGGCTGATGTTGCGCGTCATGAAGCTATTGATATAAAGTTTGATCGCTTTTAGCTCGACGACGAATTTAGCCGGCACGTACTCAAGATATATCGTCGCAAAGTCTGGATATCCCGAGCGCGGGCATAGGCAGCAAAACTCCGGTAACGTGATCTTGATCTTATAGTCGCGTTCGTGCTTGTTTTCCCAAATTTCCAGGTCTTTTTCTACGTCAAATTCGCTTATTATTTTCTCGCCGTATTTTGGTTCTACGACCTCATTTTCTTGCATTTTTTTCCTTTAAATTTCTTTTGGCTTTTCTATGAAAAAGCCCTGCGCGAAGTCGGTCTGATAGCGCTCCGCGATGTTGTAAAACTCGTCGTCCTCCACAAATCTCACGATGGATTTTACACCTACTCTTTTCGCGGTCAAATTTAGATTTTCAAACAGAGTTTTAAATTTGTCGTTTTTGATATTTTTGTTAAATTCGATGTCGTAAATAACAAAATCTATCGGCAAATATTTAAAATATTCAAAGCTCGCATTATTGCCGCCGAATTTATTAAGCGCAAAACGAAAACCTAGGTTTTTATACTCCGTCAAAATCTCTCTAAATCTATTTATCTCGTCATACACTAGCTTCTCGCTAAACTCGAAAATAACGCGGTTTGGATCGATTTTACCTAGCTGTACGAACTCTTTTATAAAATTCGTAAATTTTAAATTTCTAATCGAAACCGACGAAATTTCGATCACGATCGGATCTTCGTCTTTAAATTTAAGCTCGGATAGCTTTTTGATAACGTTTATGTCAAAAAGCACCTCATAGCCATTTTTGTTCGCGATATTTTGCACCTTTGCTTTTGAGACGAGCCCTTGTTTATCGGTATAGACTTTTACGATGATATTTTTAAAATTTTGCCCGAAACGAAGGCTTTTAACGAGCTGAGTTTGAAAGATAAATCTTTGCATATCGATGCAGTTACAGACGTCTTTTTCAAGATCGTCGGTGATATCTACTTTATCCTCGTTATCGCTCTCGTTTAGCTTTTGGATGAGATATGAGACCGAGTTTTTGAGGCTTGCGGAGTGATTTATGTCGATAGCGTCAAATTTGATCTTTAGCTCTATATTGTATATTCCGTCGCTTAAAATGCTCTTTTCAAAAACATTTAAAAGATGGATTAGCTCGGTACTTTTACTCTCGCAAAAGATCAGAAAATACTCGTTTGAATATCTACCGATAAGCGTGTTTTTAGACACTTTTTCGTTTAAAAATTTCTCTAGCCGCTCGACTAGTCGTTTGAGCAAAATATCGGTGCTAACAAAGCTGTAACGCTCGTTTATATCGTTTAAATTTTCTATCTTTAGCATTAGCATATTGCCGCCGCTTTTGCCTTTAAATTTAGAAGCCTGCTTTGATAAGAGTCTTAAAATTTCATCTCTATTATAGGCTTTTGTTACTTGATCAAGCACGCTTGTTTGAAAGCTCTGGTAAATTTTATAGGCCGTGAAATAAACTTGACATAGAACCAAAATGGTGATCAAAATAACATCGTCGGCGTCAAAATTTATATCGTCTTTTTTAACGAAAATATAGATCAAAATAATAACGCTGAAAATAAATATCGAGGATACCTCGAGCGCGGTTTTAAACCTATTTGATCGTTCTTTTAGCTCTGATTTTAGCATTTATACGTCCAAATGTTTCACGTCTTTTGCGTGCTCTTGTATATAGTTTCTTCGAGGTTCGACCTCGTCGCCCATGAATAGATTAAACGTATCCGAAGCGCTTACTACATCGTTTATGTTTATTTTTAGCAAACGGCGGTTTTCAGGATTCATCGTCGTTTCCCACAGCTGCTCGGGATTCATCTCACCAAGGCCTTTATAGCGCTGTATGTAAGCGCCTTTTTTGGCATTTTTCTCTATCTCGTCCAGTACGTCTATCACGTCGCCTTTTAGCTCGATGCCGCGCTCTTTTATCTTTTGACTGATATAAAGCGCTTCCTCGTAAAGCGGATTTGTAAACAAATTTTCGTTTACCAAAAGCTCTTCCAGGCCGCTTTCTGTTTGCACGTAAATTCGCGCTTCTTCGTCGCTGACGTAGGAGTTTAGGATATTGTGCCCCTGAGCTTCTAAATAATTTTTCAAAATTTCATAAATTTCGCCGTAACTTTTTGAAACGATATCAGGTTTTTCGATCATATATCTAACCGCGGAAATCACGCTAAATCGCTTTTCAAGCTCTTTTAACACGCTTCTATAAGCCGCTACTATCTTTAAAAAGTCTATAAGGTCTGCGTTTCCGATACCTTCAAACTCGACTCCTTCGATGCCGTTTTCTATTAGAAATTCATTCAGAGCTCTTTCATCTTTTAGATAAATCTCTTTTTTACCCTTTTTATAGCGGTAAAGAGGAGGCTGAGCTAGATATATATGACCGTTTTCCACGACTTTGTGTAAAAATCTAAAGAAAAACGTCAAAAGTAGCGTCTGAATATGGCTACCGTCGACGTCGGCATCGGTCATGATTATGATCTTGTGGTAGCGTAGTCTCTCGGCATCAAATTCATCGCCGATACCGCAACCTAACGCAGTTATCATATTTTTTATTTCGTCGGATTTTAAAATTTTATCTAAACGCGATTTTTCGACATTTAAAATTTTACCTTTTAGCGGCAAAATCGCCTGAAACACTCTATCGCGTCCTTGTTTAGCCGAACCGCCTGCGGAGTCGCCCTCCACCAGATAAAGTTCGCTAATGGTAGGATCTTTACTTTGACAGTCGGCTAGTTTGCCCGGTAGCGTTCCTATGCTTAGACCCTCTTTTTTACGAGTTAGATCGCGAGCCTTTTTGGCAGCTTCGCGTCCGCGCGCCGCCATTAGCGCTTTTTCCATTATCGCGCGAGCTTCGATCGGGTTTTCTTCAAAATACTTGCTAAGTACTTCAAAAACCATCTTTTGAACGATCGGTTTTACGTAGCTTGAGCCTAGTTTTCCTTTCGTTTGGCCTTCAAACTGCGGTTCCGGTACTTTGACGCTGATAACTGCGATGAGGCCTTCGCGGATATCTTCGCCCGTGATTTTCGTGTCTTTTTCGCGGGCTGCGGCGTTTGCAGAGATATAGTTTGTTATCACGCGAGTTAAACCCGCGCGAAATCCAGCCTCGTGCGTACCGCCGTCAGGGGTTTTAATGTTATTTACAAAGCTTAGTAAATTTTCGCTGTAAGTATCATTGTACATCAGCGCAAAATCAACCAAAACGTCCTCTTCACCGCCGCTAAAGGATACCGCTTTACTTATGGCTTCGTTTTTATTTAAATCAGTTACGAAACTCTCAAGTCCGCCCTCGTAGTGAAAGCTCTCGCTTCTACCGTTTCTTTGATCTTTAAAATTTATAGTTATTTTCGGGTTTAGATAGGCTAGCTCGCGAAAACGTTTAGTTAAAATTTCATCGTTAAATTCCGTAACCTCAAAAATGCTGTCATCCGGCCAAAACTCAACCTGAGTTCCCGTTCTATTCGTAGTTTTTATGATCTCAAGATCGCTTTGCGGGATACCCTTTGAAAACTCTTGTCTGTGTAGTTTACCGTCGCGTTTGATATTTACGACCAATTTTTTAGAAAGCGCGTTTACTACGCTAACGCCTACGCCGTGCAGACCGCCTGAGACCTTATAAGTATCTTTGTCAAATTTACCGCCTGCGTGAAGTACGGTTAAAACGACAGTTGCGGCTGAAATTTTCTCCGTAGGGTGCATACCTACCGGTATACCGCGTCCGTTATCGGTGATGATAGCAGAGCCTTCGCGCGTTAGTTCTACGTCTATCGTATCGCAGTAGCCCGCCATCGCCTCGTCTATGGAGTTATCGACGACCTCGTAGATCATGTGATGTAGGCCGCTTATGTTGGTATCGCCGATGTACATGCCGGGGCGTTTTCTAACGGCTTCGAGACCCTTTAAAACTTTAATATTTTCCGCGCCGTAATTTTGCTGCATTATTTACCTTTATTATTTTATAAATTTATCGGCATGATTACCGTTTTTAGCTCGTTTGAGCTCACCGTAAAGGCTAAATTCGAGTCGTTAAATCCAAATTCGAAATGTTCCTCTTCGATGCTCTGTAAGAAATCAAGCAAGTATCTATTTTTCACGCCGACGTAGATTTCTTCTTCTAGTCCGGTTGCAAAATCTATAGTGGTTTTAGCCTCAGAGTTATCTTCGACTATACTTTCAAAACTTATGGTTTGAGGCGCAAATACGATTTTCATGCTTTCAGAGATTATCGAAACGGTTTTGATGCCTTCTATCATCTTATCTCTGCTTAGTCTTAGTCTTTTCTTTATCTCTTGTGGGATTACTCTGTTGTAGTCAGGGAATCTGCCGTTTATCAGTTTTGTAAAAAACTCGAAATTTGCGCTTTGAGCGATCAGAGTCGTATCGTCGTAGTAAATTTCGATCTTATCAAAAAATAGCTTTTGTATCTCGCTAATAGCTTTTTTCGGGATTATCAAAGAAAATTCGCTTTGAGTCGGCGTTTCAAATCTAAATACGCTAAGCCTTTTGGTGTCGGTACCGACGATATTTATATAGTTTTGCTTAATGTCAATAAGAGCACCGTTTAGCTCAAATTTAGGGTTGTTATTGTCGATGCTTGTAAAAATTTTCTTTAAACTTCGTCCAAGCATTACGGCGTCGACTTCAAATTTATTTTTATTTTCTATCGTCGGGAAATTTGGAAAATCTTCAAATTTATACATCGGAAGTTTATATTTTGAGTTTTTTTGTTTTATGTAGAGATAGTTATTTACAGTTTCCAGAGTAATTTCTTCGTCTTTTAGGCTTCTTATGATATCAAGCAGCTTTTTACCGTTAGCAGTAGCATTTCCTTCGTCCATGATTTTTACATTTGAGAGCTTATAGGCTAATCCGATCTCGTGGTCGGTTGCTTTTATGTTTAAGATACCGTCTTTAGCTCCGATAAATATATGCGAAGTTATAGCGCTTAGGTCTTTTCTCTCTAGGTAAGAATTGCTATTTGTTACGATGCTTTCTAAAGCGTTTTTATTAATCGCGACTTTCATTTTTTTCCTTTTGTTTTTAAATTTCTTTTAGTAGCATTAGTAGGGGGCGTGAAAAGTTTAAAACTGCTTTTATTTGCTTTAAATAGGGAATTTGCAGCGTTAAAAAAACTGCTTATTTTTTCACTTTTATTCACGTTTTTACTCTTTGGTTAAAATTTTATTCTTTAGTTCTTCGACGCGAACTTTGAAATACTCATTCGTTTCGATTAGCTCGTTTATTTTTTTTATGCTATGGCTTACTGCAGAGTGATCTTTCATGTTGAAAAATTGCGCAATCTGCGGCATCGAGTTTGGCGTCAAATTTTTAGCCAGATATATCACGATGCGCCTAGCTTCGACGATATTTTTTGAGCGTGATTTGCTTTTCATCTCGCTTGGTTTGACGTTTAGCTCTTTGCTTACGATTTCAACGATATTTTCTAGATTTATATTTTCGCGCTTTTCTTTTATCTGATCGCGCAGGATATTTTTGGCAAATTCTAGCGTGATTTCTTGTCTCATGAGCCTTGCGTAAGCGTTTAAATTTATTATCGCACTTTCGATTTCTCGGATGTTATCGCCCATATTTGTAGCGATGTAGTTTATGACGTCTTTGTCGAGGTAAATTTTATCAAATTCGCATTTTTTCTTGATTATTGCGATTTTAGTATCGAGCTCAGGCGGCGTGATATCGGCGATGATACCCCACTCAAAACGCGTTCGTAGCCTATCTTCAAAGCCTTTTAGGAGTTTTGGTTGGCGGTCCGAGGTCATCACAATCTGGCCGTTTTTAGCGTGAAGCTCGTTAAATGTGTGGAAAAATTCCTCTTGGATTTTATCGGTTTTTCCTAAAAACTGTACGTCGTCAATGAGTAAAACGTCGCAGTTTCGGTACTTTTCGCGAAATCGCTCCATAGAGTGGTTGTTGAGGTTATAGGTAAAATCCGTTATAAACTGCTCGCTTGTTACGCAAATGACCATTTTGCCGCCGTTTAGGCAAAAATTTCCGACCGATTGCAAAAGGTGAGTTTTGCCAAGTCCCGTCGGGCCGTAGATAAAAAGCGGATTGTAAATTTTACCCAGCTGCTCGGATACGGCTTTCGCGCTTAGAAATGCAAATTGATTCGAGTCGCCGACGACGAAATTTTCAAACGTGTAGCTTGGATTTAGCAGGCTGCTTTGCGCTTTTATCTCTTTTACGTCCACTTTTTTAGCCGGTTTGCTTTGTGTTTTGGTCGCGGCTTGGACGTTGATTACGGGTTTTTGTCCGGTTTTTACTTCAAAAAGATGAGCGATTTTGGAGGCGTATTTGGTCTGGATAAATTTGGCGATAATCTCGTTTGGCGCGTTAAATACAATGTTTGTCGAATTTGAGCTTTTTTCGTTAAATTTAAGCTGCTTGATATAGCATTCAAATTCTGACGGTAAAATTTCTTTGGAAAGTAACTCCAAAACCTCGTTTGCGACCAAATTTTTGCCTTTAAGATTGATTCGCTAGATTTTATCTTAAATTTGTTAAAATGGCGTTGAAATTCGTTTTTCACGCCGTGAAAAAAGCGTGAAAAACCGTTGAAAAGGACGAGATGAAAATTTTAGGAATCGATCCGGGATCGCGAAATTGCGGCTATGCGATCGTCGAAAAGACGCCTGTGAAAACTGTTTTGATAGAGGCGGGACTAATCAAAATAAAACCGAATTCTTTGCAGTATCAAATCACCGAACTTTGCGAGGGACTTGACCTGATTTTTAAAAATCACAAATTTGACGAAGTAGCGATCGAGGACATATTTTTCGCTTATAATCCAAAAACGGTTTTAAAGCTCGCGCAGTTTCGAGGGGCGCTCAGTCTTAAAATTTTGCAACTTCACGGCGATTTTGCCGAGTACACGCCGCTTCAGGTTAAAAAAACGGTTACGGGCAAAGCCAAGGCCGACAAAGAGCAAGTAGCCTTTATGGTTAAAAAAATTCTCGGTATCACGAAGGAGATCAAGCCGCTTGACATCACCGATGCCATCGCTATCGCGCTAACGCATGCGAATAATTTACGCTTAAGATAAGCTCAAATTTTTGTTTGTTATTTAGCAAAATTTGACTTCAAATTTTGCTATTTTTAGAGCAAAATTTGATGGCTTGAAAATTTATCTCCGCGCTCAATCAACTACCTCGATCCCAGCATCTGCGCAGACTTTTCGCGCCTTTTTGGATATACCGATGCCAGTCGTTTCGATTTTTTTAAGATTTTTGAATTGTGCAAGCTCGGCGGCGTCAATGTTTTTAATGTCGAAAAGCTCGTCCTCGCCGTCCCAATCAGGCGCGATTTGCAGATAAATTTCGTTTCCGCCGTCAAGATATAGTTCGCTCACTTGCTCCGCCAAATTTGCGGGGACCGGATAGTCCTTGAACCACTTTTTGGCTTGCGGCAGCGCGCCGAAGTCCGCGTAGGGATCGATGCCGCGCTCCTCGCAGTACTCAAACACGTCAAATTTGGGCTGTAGCAGGGCTTTTTCATACATCAGCTCGTTCATCACGGCGATTTTGAAATTGAAATTTTTAAACGCTAGCGTCTCGCCCGCCACGCGTGGAAGCTTAAATTTATCGCTCGGCCTCGGCTTTACCTTTTTCTCTTTTTGATTTATGCAGACGCGTCCTATCGGCATTTTCGCAGCTCGCACGATGTCTGCGATCTCGTCGGTGTCGTGCTTAGCGAAGCGCTCGGCGAAGTCCATTTCGTCGATTTTTTGTTGCACGGTCTCGGCGAGAGCTAGCGAGACTTCAAATTTGCCCAAGCTAAGCTCCAAAAATATATATGCGCTGCGCAGCTCCTGCTCTGGCACGGCCTCAAGCGGCGGTCTGCCTTCTAGCGTGAACGCGCCGCCGTAGAGCTTGCGCGGAACCTCGTGCTGCACGCCCTTTGCGACCTCAAGCATCAAATTTATCTCGGAAAGCCTCGGTTCTGCGAGCTCTACTGTGCGCACGAAGGCGAAAATCCCCGCCTCATCCCAAAAATAGCGGCTTTTGCCCTCACCGTCATCGATCACGCGCGGCTGGCCCAAGGCTTCATTAAATTTAGCTAGATCAAACCCGCAGTTTACGCCGTTTATAAAAACGCCGTCCGAGCGCACGTCGATGTCAAATTTATCCTTTTTAAAAATATCAAATAGCCCCATTTTATCGCTCCTGATTTTGCCTTAAATTTTTCAAAAACACGTAAAATTTACACACGGCATTTGCTTGTAGCTTGTAGGTAACACAAAGCGCTCTATTATTCCTGATTTACGTGATCCTCAAAGATAAATTTATGCTCCTGCGGCAGCGACTCGTAAAGCTTTAGCGATAGGTTTCTGATCTCCCAAAGAGCTGATTTTGAGCTGCGAAGCGAGAGGAAATTTTGTAAACTGCGCGCGTTTACGCTCCACGTGAGCTCGGTTTTGTAGCACTCAGGTAGGCAGTATTTGACGATGTCGAGGCTTTTTGTCGTGTTTGCAAGGATTTCGCGCAAATTTTCTAGCGCTTTGATGCTTGCGTTATCGACCGTTTCGTCGCCGGTTAATACAATAAATCTCGCCGCCCGCTCAAAGTCGCCAAGCTCAAATTTAGCCTCTTTTTTTAGTTCTTTTAGCGTATAGCGCGTTGATTTGACGCTGAGGCTCGCCACGCGGTGACGGGCTAGTTCTTGTAGCAGGGCGCGCGAGATGCCCTGGATGTAGAAGTTGTAGGAGAGGTGCTCTAGCGTGCTGGCGTGTTTAAATTTATTGCCGACGCGCTCGATGAGCTCAACGTCTTTTTCGCCGCCGTTATCGCCTTTTTCGAAGCTTTGCCAGCATGTGCGGATCGCGTGCGAGCAGATATTTAGCGGGGTGTAATTTAGAAGCGTTACTTGCATTTAGTCTCTTTTGATTAAATTTAGCTCTAAATTTAGCTAAAAATCGATAAAAATTTGATTTTATAGCCAATAGTTGGACAAATTTACCCTTGTACGATTGCGATGTCGAGTTTTCTATTCATGCAGTCGGTTAAAAAAATATTGATGAGCGTTTGGTACGGTACGCCTTTTTTATTTGCCATATTTTTAAAATATTCTATCGTGTCGGCATTTATATTCATCGAAATTTGCTTTTTTAACTGCTTGTCTACATACGGATTTTTTATCGCTTTTGAGAAGTCGTATTCTTTTTTCATTTTCGCTCCTTGTATTGTTTGGCTTCGTTTTTCGTTGCTTTTCTTGAGGAGATTATTCTGATCGTATCGTTTTCGCGGTAACAATGTACGACGAGCAAAATTCTCTCCTTTTGACTCATGCCTAAAATTAAAAATCTTTCTTCATCGTTTGAATGATCTTCGTCAAAAAGCACTAACGCAAATTCATCGGCAAATACGCTTTTAGCTTCTTCAAAATCAACCCCGTGCTTTGCGACATTTAGCCGTTCTTTGATCAAATTCCATTCGTAATTCATAATGCGATTATAATGATAGAATAATTATAAAAAGATAAATTCGGCTCTCAAAAAGAGAGCCGATGAGGTAAATTTATTTTAACTGAAGCAACGTGTTTAGCATCTCGTCGCTCGTGGTGATCGTCTTTGAGTTAGCTTGGAAGCCGCGCTGTACGACGATGAGCTGAGTTAGCGAGCGAGATAGATCGACGTTACTCATCTCAAGGCTTGAGGCTGAGATCTTGCCGCGTCCGGCAGTTTGAGCCGCGCCGATGATAGGATCGCCGGAGTTTGCCGTGCGTGAGAAGAGGTTTCCGCCTTCGCCGGCTAGGCCTTGATTGTTTGCAAATTTAGCTACGCCCACTTGCGCTAGTCCTAGGCTTCTGCCGTTCGTTAATTATCCTACTAGCGTTCCGCTTTGATCTATCCTAATACCGTTTAACTCGCCACTAGCGTAGCCGTCTTGG
>NZ_CALINL010000079.1 GCF_938045225.1 uncultured Campylobacter sp. | reverse complement strand
ACTTAAAATTTCAAACTCATTCAAAGACGCTCAAAAGACAAGCCGCAAACCTCAAAATTTCTCGTCTCTTATTATCTTCCCCCTCTCATCATACTCCCGCTCGATCTTATTTTCGTAGTCGTTAAACGACTTTAGTCGGCCGTTTGGATAATACGTCTTTGCCCAGATAAATACCGTGTCTTTTTGGTAGCTCGTGTTGTCGATCGCGCCGTTTTCGTCGTAGTTTTCATAGTAATCCTCTTTAGGCCCCGAGCGCACCGTGATAAAGTGCTTTTGTCGGGGTTTGCCGCCGTTGGTGTAGGAGAAGCTATTATTATCGGAAAAGATGCCCAGCATCACGTCGAATTTATTGCTCGATTTGTATAGCCCCGCGATGTTGCCTTCGTCAAAAGCCTCTTTCGCTTCGACGTTTATATCGTCCCACAAGCACAGCTGCAGCGTGCCGCTACGCATACCGTCTGCGTGATAAAAATCTATCTCGATCCAGCGCTCTTGGCCGCTTTTGATAAATTTGACGATCTGCTTTTGAGGATGATGCAATGGCGGCTTGATGTAGCCGTATAGCATACCGTAAAACAGCGTCTCGCCCTCAGGCGTGTAGATGCGCTCATAGACGTTGTTTAGCTCTAGGCGGCTTTCCAGATCGTACTCGCCCGTCCTTTCTACGTCGTAGCTAAACCTCATCTCAAGCTCGCCCGTTTGCTTGCCTTTTAGCTTTGGACGCGGGGTAAATTTTAGCTCGCTCGGGGGTAAAATTTGAGCGTTTTGTTTCACCGAGCTCGGTTTTTCGCCGCCGGACGCCTGCGACAAAGCGGCAAAACTAAGCGCCAAAAATAGCGCAAGAAAATTTTTCATTTTTATCCTTTAAATTTTTGCATTTTTAAAACAAGCGTGATTATAGCGTTAAATTCGGATAAATTTTTAAATTTTACCTACCAAGACCCGTATCTTTAAGGTGCTAAATTTGGGTTGATTAAATTTGGTGTTCTCTAAAAATTTTTAGTTTTTCTTTTTTCTTGGGAGGCGGAAGGGGTTTCTACTTACGAAGCGTCGCCCCCTTCCGCCCCCAAACCCCCACCTACCCCACTGCACGTGAGAGGTGGCGACAATGCTTTGCCTTACAGGCAAAGCGTCGCAAATTTTGTAAATTTTGATGGAGTTAAATTTATAAATTTGACTTCAAATTTGAACATAAAACGATAAGGCGAAGTATCGTGAGATGATTTTTCGAGTTTTGAAGCAAAATTGAGCGTGCGCTAGGCATATAGCCTGCGGAGCGAAAATTTTGCAAAATCTCGGAAAAGCGCTCGCGAGACAAGCCGCAAAAGGCTAGATTTTCAGCCCGTTTTCATACCAATCTATCTTCCTGGTCAAATACATCACCAGCGCTATCACCGCAAATATCATCACGCTGCCCATCAAAAGTGCGTAGTCTTCGGACTGCAAGATGCCGTAGAGCAAGCAGTAGCTAACCCCGTGTACGAGCGCGATAAATACGCCCCATTTGCGCGCCCGGAAGATCGCCGAGCCGTAAAAAAGTATCGTCGCGCACACGGCTGTGGCCGCGATGAGATAGCTGGCTAGGAAGCTGATATGCTCCGAAAACGAAAGCACGAGCAGGTAAAACAGCACATCGGCTGCTCCGATGAGTAGATACTGGATCGGGTGGATGCGGACACGGCTGTAAATTTCGCACAAAAATATCGCCAAAAACGGCACCGCTAAAAACAAGATCGCGTAGGTCACGCAGCGCGCGATGAGCGAGTAGTTGTTTACGGGGCTGATGAAGCTAGCCTCGACGCCCTCAAACCCCATCTCGCGCCTGCCGTCGATGATCCACGCCTGCGGAACGCCGGTGCTAAGGCCCGAGATCTCCCACTGCGCGTTAAAGCCGCTGCTCGTAACTTCGCGCGATTTAGGCAGCCAGCCGCCGCTAAAAGACGGCGAGCTCCACGAGGATTTTACGTCAAATTTATTATCCTGCCCGACGGGAACGAAGCTCGCGCTCTGCCCGCCCTGCATAGATAGCGCGCCCGCTAGCTCAAAGCCGCCGTTTGCTAAATTTGCAGGTAGTTTGTAGTGGACGCTTTGGGCAAAAGGCGAGTATTTAGGCGGCGCAAAAGACTGCGCGAGATCCTGCCCGTTTGCTTTTAGCGCGGGAAACGCGGTAAAGGTCTTTTTGCTACCCACGCCTAAAATCAGCGTCGCCTCGCCTAGCAAAACGTCGCTTTCTTTGATATTTAGCTGCTCGAAATTTAGCGGCGCAAATTTGGCTTTTAGCGCGACTTCGCCGTTAAAAACGGGCACGCTAAAGATACCGCGCTTTAGATACTGCGGATTTAGCTCGGTCGATAGCTCGTATGACTGCGGCATTATCATGATCTGCTCGGTTGTCTGCGATACCGCAGCTACGCCGTTTTCGTTGTAGATCGCCGCTTGCTTTTTATACGGCACCGAGATCAAAACACCCTCGATCCTAAGCTCCCCGCCGACCGGCTGCATGATGGACTCCTCGGCGGTGCGCTTGACGTAGGCGCGGTCAGAGATCATCGAGCTGATGAAACCTAGCGGGATAAGTAGCAGCAAAAGCAAGACGAAAATGATGACGGGCTTCGTCCAAAATCCGCCTCTGACGCTATCCATGATTTTGTTTTCCATTGGATTTCCTTTTGATTTTTTTCACTGCGATTTTAGCTAGAAATCGTAATAAATCGGTAAAAAAGGTTGTAAATTTAGAGCAAATTTGACGGCAAATTTAACCGCGTCGCAAGCTGCGCTTTCTAAAATAGCTATAAATCCAAGCGCCAAGCAATAAAACCGCCCCGAGGCAATACATATAAAAGGTCGCGCCGTTTCCATACTCCACGTCCTGCGCGGTAAAAATGGACTGCGACATCTCGGGGTTTCGCGCCGCCTCGTCCACGATCTGCGCCATCACCTCATCATCATGCACGTCTAGCGTGATCTTTCGCAGCTCGATGAAATTCGTCCGCTTATCCAGATGCCTGCCGCTGCGACCCGTGACGTAAACGCTATGCGAGTAGAAATTTAGATAGTAAAATCCCGCGTCGTCTTTCAAAAGCTTCTCCGAGATCTGCCGCACGGCGCCTTTAAACGGATTGTCGTCCGCCCTTTTTAGCGCGCTTAGCGGACTGCCGTCTGCGCCAAATTTATAATACACGTACCAAAGCGCGTCTTTGAGCCGGCCCTCGGCGCCGCTGCCGCGCGGACGATTTAAAATTTTATCCTTGCTTAGATAAAATATGCCGTTTTTGCTCGCAAACAGCATGTATTCCTGATGTCCGCTCTGAAAATTTAGCGGCGTATAGGGCTCGTTTGTGGGGTCAAATCTCTCGCCGTTCATCAGCACCGCGCCCGCCTTCGGATCATAAAGAAACTCTATGCCGGCGTTTGGCTCCACGAGATACATCTGCTCGCTAGGCGTGAAATTTAGCCTCTCGCCGCCTTTATAGACGCTGCGTCCGTCGCTTAGCCACCGATCGACTGGGCGAAAGTGCGCGGGTAGCTCAGGGCCGTCTTCGTATATGATTTTTCGCCTTATCTGTTTTAGATTTTTTGCGTCCGCGCCCGCTAAAATTTTACCCTCGTAAAATACCCGCTCGCCGTCGGTTGCGACATACGGGCTCTCGGTCAAAGGCGAGATAGGCGCGCTAGTATCAAGTCTAGCGTAGGAGTAGTTGTACTCCTGCGGCCATTTGGAGAGCCCAAAGGCGTGGAAAAACACCTTATAAATGTAGCTTATCGCGCCGCCCGTGCGCTGCGTGACGTCCGAGCAGAAGTAGCTAACGCGCCCGTCGCTGTAGTATCGCGCGCCGACCTTTTGCGTGCGGGCGGGATCTAGCCCCGACATCTTGCGAGCGCCGCAAAATACGCGGTTATCGTCCATGCCGACGTTTGTGTAGGAGTATCTGCCGGTATCAAGCGCGCGAAAGCTCGCCGCGTCCGCACCGCCCTCTAGCTCATAGGGAGCGAGATTCCAAGAGCGTAGATAAATTTTGCCGCCGATGTTGAAATAATCGCTGCTGCCGATCTTTTGCGCGTCCGCCGGCAGCTCGCGCGAGCTATCATACACCGATAACTCATAGATAAAAACGAGCGAGACGAACATCGGCACGAAAAGCACCGCAAAGAGCAGCTTTAGCGCCTTTTTATCAAATTTGCTTAAATTATCTGCCTTTTTCATAAGGCAATTATATATCTTGCTAGTTTAAAACGTTAGAAATTTAAAAGCGTTTGCGGGGAAATTTTAAAATTTAGGCTGAGTTTTTACAAGGCTATACGAACGTAAATTTTAAATATTTCTAGGCTAAATTTATGCCAAAATGCGGAGCGAATTTAACCAAAAATCACACATATCCACACGGAATAAGCAAGGCGAGCCAAGAACTCGCCAGAATTTGATGCCAAAAAGTGGCGAGTAAATTTAAAGCCTCATCAAATTTGGCGGCAAAGCTCAAATTTACCCGCATTCGCGCGAAACGACGCAAGCTCCGCGCAAATTTAACTTAGTATCCGTCAAAATGTTTGGTCTTGGGCAGCACCAAATTTAGCGTAATACCGATGAGTGCGCCAAGCCCAACGCCGCTAAAGCTCATCGCGCCAAAATCCAGCACCATACCGCCGATCGCGCACACAAAGATGAGCGCGACGATGATCATATTGCGCGGCTCGGCCAGATCCACGCCGTTTTTTATGAGAGTCTCCATGCCCACGCTCGCGATGATACCAAAAAGCAACAGCATGATGCCTCCGATGACGGGAGCTGGGATCGTGGAGAGCGCGGCGCCGAGCTTACCCACGAAGGCTAGCAGTATCGCAGCAAGCGCGGCAAAGGTCATGATGGCGGGATTGTAGGCTTTCGTGATACTAACCGCGCCCGTGACCTCGGAGTAGGTGGTGTTCGGCGGTCCGCCAAAACACCCCGCTAGCGACGTCGCAAGCCCATCGCCAAGCAGCGTACTTTTAAGTCCCGGATTTTTTAGGAAATTTTCCTTCGTGACGTTGCTGATAGCAAGCATATCGCCGATATGCTCGATCGCAGGGGCGATCGCGATAGGCACCATGTAGATCACGGCTTCGAGCTTAAAAACCGGCGCGGTGAAATTTGGCAGCGCAAACCACGGCGCGTTTAAAATCGGCGTAAAATCCACGATCCCGACAAACAGCGACGCGCAGTATCCAGCCGCGATGCCGCAAAGTATCGGCACGAGACGCAGCATGCCGCGGCCAAACATCATCACGACGATAACCGCCGAGAGCGAGATAAGCGCGATGGTAAGCGACTGCCCCTGCGTATAAAGCGCCTCTTTGCCCTTGCCCATGACCATATTTACGGCTGCTGGCGAGAGGATTAGGCCAATCGTCATGATGACGGGGCCCACGACCACGGGCGGTAAAATTTTATGCAAAAATCCCTCGCCTTTGAGCCTAATGAGTAGGCTCAAAACCACGTAAAATAGCCCCGCCGCAATCACTCCGCCCATCGTCGCGGCGATGCCCCACTCCTTCACGCCAAAGCTTAGCGGCGCGATGAACGCGAAACTAGACGCGAGAAAGATCGGTGGAACGTTTTTGCGCGTGACGAGCTGAAACAGCAGCGTGCCGATACCAGCCGTAAACAGCGCCACGGAGGTATCAAGCCCCGTTAAGATCGGCACGAGTACTAGCGCGCCAAACGCGACGAATAAAAACTGAACGCCAACCAGAGCGTCTTTTGGTCTCAGATTATAGCCTTCGTATTTTTCCATTTTTCCTCTTTTTATTTTACGGCTTATTTTTTCACTCTTGAAATTTACGGCATTTGTCTTGTTTTTGCAACCGAATTTAAACCCGACGCGATTTTAAAATTCGTGAAATTATAACATATCGACAACGATTACGGCGACGAAAAAGCGTCGTTTTAAGGAAATTTTTCGAACGAATTTTAAATTTACTCGCCCAGACCTGTATCTTTAAGGTGCTAAATTTGGTTTGGTTAAATTTGGGATTGCGAGTTTGGCTTTCTTGCGTAAAAAACAACCATTTGAGGTTGTTTTTTACTTTATTGTAAAGGGGGTGGGGGATTAAATTTTGCTTCGCCATGCTCGCAACTGCAAGCAGACGCGACGTCACTCCTCTCCCTCTTTAATCCTCCTTCCCCTACGACGCTTTTTCTTCGTAGGGGCAACTTGTTGCCGTCTCGTAACGAGCGAAGCGAAGTTAAGGGTGGCGACGTAGCTTTGCTTGCGCAAAGCGTCGCAAATTTTGTAAATTTTGATGGAGTTAAATTTATAAATTTGTAAATTTGACTTCAAATTTGAGCGCAAAGAGTTAAGGCGTAGGATTTTTGTTCTAGACGAGGCGGAAACGACGGAGGCAAGGGAGCGGACTAGTCGTCCGTGACTGAAGCCGACCGAGTTTCCAACGAAGTATAGAGCAAAAAGACAAGCCACTATTTAAGTAGCTTTTCCGCCCACTTTCTCACTTCTGAATCTACTTCAAATATCCCGCTCTCGCTCTCTATCTTCTCGTTTTCAAACCTCTTTGCCGCGGCCAAAACCGTTCGCGAGATGTCCAAAAATCCGCACTCGCCGCGCAAAAATTTATACACGGCGACCTCGTTTGCAGCGTTTATAGCGACGCCAAGATCGGGGTTTTGCAAAGCTTGGTCTTTTAGCGAAAAGATAGGATATTTTTTCAAATTTATCTCGCCGAATTTTATGTTTTTTAGAGTTTTTAGGTCCAAATTCGGCACGATTTGCGCATTTTTCGCATCGGCGGCGTTCAAATTTAGCGCTCCGTCCTCGCCCAAAATCGCGTGCGCGATGGCTAAAATCATATCGGTTTTGGATAGATGCGCCGTGGTCGAGCCGTCGGCAAACTCCACCAGCGCGTGCACCGTGGAAGTGCGCTCGATGAGCGCCTCGATATCTCGCACGCCGTAGAGCCAAAAGGCCTCCAGCACCTCAAAGAGCTTGTTCGCCATCGTCGCACTGTCGATCGTGATCTTTGCGCCCATGCTCCAGTTCGGATGCTTTAGCGCGTCTGCGGCGCGGGCGTCTTTTAGGAATTTTAGCGGGGTTTTGTAAAAGGCGCCGCCCGAGGCCGTGATGACGAGCCTAGCGACCGGAGTTTTGTTTGCGAGCAAGAATTTAAGCCCGAAATGCTCGCTATCTATCGGATTTATCGCGCCTCTGTCTAAAAATTTGCCGCCCGCGACGAGGCTTTCTTTGTTGGCAAGTGCTAGCTTTTTGCCTAGCTTTTGCGCGGCTAAGCTCGGGGCCAGTCCAGCAAAGCCGACTAGAGAGTTTACGACGCGTTTGCTTTCGCACTCTTTTAGCATATCGCAGATGCTCTGAGCGCCCGCAAAAACGCGTTTGTGCTTTACGAATTTAGCAAATTTTGGCTCGGCGATACAGACGAATTTAGGCTTAAATTCGGCGATTTGCTCGTTTAAAAGTTCGTAGTTTGACGCACAGCTCATCGCCTCGATACTAAGGCCGAATTTGCGGGCCAAATTTAAAGTATTTGTCCCGATCGAGCCCGTCGAGCCCAGCACTACCACGATAGCGTCCAGAGCATCGCGGCAACGCCGAAAAGATAGCCATCGACACGGTCAAGCATCCCGCCGTGACCCGGCAGTAGCGTGCCGCTATCCTTGACGCCCGCGCGGCGCTTTAAGTAGCTCTCGAAAAGATCGCCCCAAACGCCAAAAACCGCAACCAAAAACGCCGTGATGAGGCTATGCCAAAAGCTATCGGTCAGCACCCAGCCAAAGCCCGCGCCAAAGACCGTAGCCACGGCGATACCGCCTACTACGCCCTCCCAGGTTTTATTAGGCGAAGTCTCGCTAAAGGCGTGCTTGCCGCAAAATTTGCCGACGAAAAACGCCCCGCTATCGCACGCTACGACCGTTAAAATCAGCCACGCCAAGTAGCCCACGCCGTAGAGCGAATAAAGCATCCAGATGAGAAAAATCGGCGTCATCGGATACAAAAACGGCAGCGCGGGCGTTAGATTTTCGCTCTTAAAATGTGCGAGAAAACTAACCACGAGCAAGACCGCTAAAATAGCGATAAATACGGGGTTTGAAAAGGGCGTGAGTAGGTAAAAAATAACCGCCACGAGAGCAAGGGAGCCGCCCTGTAGGCCGTAGAGCTTTTGCGCTTCGCTAAAGGCCGTATAAAGCACGAAGCCTAAAATGGCGAAATTTAACAGATAGCTATCGACGAAAAAGATGACCAAAACCGCCGCAAATAGCGCGACGCCGGTGATTATACGCGTTTTCATGATTTTTCCTTTTTTGAGTAATAATTGTATAAAATTTTCGCTTAAAAGCGCCGAAATTTGAGGCAAATTTGCCTTTACGGACTTTAGCGGACGGTTAAATTTGGCGGATTTGCGTTAAATTTTAGTTTTAATTAAAACGGGGCGGTAAATTTGAAGGATTTGGGTCAAATTTTACCGAGCGAGGCGGCAAATTTGGCGCACATTTGACGACATATGCTGAAATTTACTCTCGCTAAAAAAGGCAGATTAAATTTAGCGAATAAAAGCTCAAATTTGATCTAAATCGAGCCAAATTTGACCGCCGCGCAGCAAAAAGCCCAGCCAAATTTGAACGAGAAAGCTTAAATTTTAAGATCAAGATGCTGAAATACGGGCGATGCCTGCGGGAAGTCGTTAGCCGCGACGCGCTCCTCGGCGCTTTCGTCGTCATCAGAGTTTTCGCCGTTTTGCTCCGAGGCGAGCTCGCCCTGCTCCTGCCTGCCTTTTTGCTTTTCGTGCTCGTTTTGGGGGTCGATTTTGTAGGTTTCCTCGGTCGGGCGCACTTCGGAGACCTCTTGTTTTTCGTCGCTTGCTAGCGATGCGGCGGCGAGATTTTGCAGATCGAATCTATTTTGGACGTCGGCGACCTTGTTTGAGACCATGTTTACGTTTTGATTGATAAAAATCGTGTTGCCAAGGGGTGTTACAGCCATTTTCGCCTCCTGTTTTAGTCGTGCTTTGTTACTAATATCGTCTTAAAATTAATATAGTTTACATTTGCGCCGCTCGTAATTTTGACGTTGTTACGTTTGGTAAAATCAACCTCGTACGTCCCGCCGCCTTTGACGCTAAAATTCACGCAAATTTTCGCCGCAAATCTCAAAATTTCCTCGCTGGGAGCGCTTTTTGCGGTTTTGATTATGACGTGCGCGGACGGCAGGTCTTTTAGGTGCATCCAGACGTCGTCTTTTTTCGAGTTTTTTAGCAGCCAAACGTTGCCCTTTTCGTTGCGTCCGATGCTGATTTTATAACCCTCGACGTAAAAATCCTCGACGTTTTGATTTTGCTCTTTTTGCTTTGCGGCGCGGGCTTTTTTAGGCACTAGGATCTCAAGCTCTTCGGCGCTTTTAGCTTCATTTACGAGCGTTTTTAAATTTGATAAAAACTCCAGTTTTTCGGTCAAATTTTGCCGCTCGATAACCAGCCCGGCCGCCTTTTGCTTTAGCCTTTTTGCCCTGGCAAACATCGTGTTTGCAGCGATTTTTGGGCTATCATCCAGCACTAGCCGCACCTCGCCTCGCTCAAAATCATTTAGCGTTACCTCGCGCTCGTAGTCCCTTAACGCATGCAAATTTGATAGAATCAGCCCCGCATTTCTGCTTAAAATTTCGCTCTGCGCATTTAGATCCGCTTCATTTTCAAGCCCCGCTAAAATTTCGCTTAAATTTTGCATTTTTCGCTCTATCGCGGCCGATTTTACGGCGCGCAGATTTTCTAGCTTTGCGTTATTTACTCGTTTAAATTCCTCGCTAAAATACTGCGCAAAATCAGTTATCGGCGGCGTTTCTCGCTCTTTTATCGTTGCAGGCGGCAGCTCGAGTAGTTCGCGCCCCGGTTTTATCACGCGAAAATTATTATCTATATGGCGCAAAGCCTCGACGATGACGCCCTTTTCGTCCGTGATGATCGCGTTGGTAAAGCGCCCCGTAAACTCCAAAAATAGGCTTGAGGCGAGGCTTTTATACGAGCCTTGGAATTCACACTCCAGCTTTAAAATTCTATTTCCCTCGGGCACGCTTAAATTTAAAATTTTAGCCGCCCAGAACCTCTTTTTAAGCGCGACGTCAAAGGGCGCTTTGTACTCTTTGACGTTTAGAAAATCAGGATTTGCATAGATCGCGGAGTCGGCTTTGCTAAGGTCGAAAAACAGTCCGAGCTCGCCGTCGAATTCGATAAATATCGCCATATCGCCCGTGCGTCTGATTGCGGTTATTTTTTTAAATTTGCCCAAAAATGATTGTATTTGTTTTAAATTTGCGTATTTCATAGCCGAGATTATAGCCTAAAATGCGGCCGAAATTTAAGCGTAAGAATAATATAATGATAATGCATTTTAAAACTGAGAAAAAATAAATGAACAAATTTAGCCTAAGTTTAGCAGCCTCGTCGCTGCTTTTAACTCAAATTTTCGCCGCCGACGTAGCACTGCAAAGCGTCGAGATTAGCGAGAGCGCGGACGACGGATACCGCGCGAAAACCAGCGAAGTGGGCAAAACAAATACGCCTATTTTAGAGATCCCGCAGACGGTAAATGTCGTAACCCAGCAGCAACTAAAGGATAAAAAACCCGAAACTCTAGCCGAGAGCCTTCAAAACGTTAGCGGCGTTAGCTACGGAAACACCACGGGCGGTATCTTTGACTCGATCATTAAGCGAGGCTTTGGTGGCGGACGCGACGGCTCGATCATGCGAAACGGCGTGCCCGCTAGCGTCATGCATAGCTTTAACAAAACCGTAGAGAGCGTCGAGGTGCTAAAAGGCCCCGCTAGCCTGCTTTACGGCGCGCAAGAGCCCGGCGGCATCATAAATATGGTCACTAAAAAGCCAAAATACGACTTCTCAAACGAAATTTGGGCCGGTATCGGCAACCGCAACTACTGGAACGCGGGCTTTGACAGCACGGGACCGATCGCTGATAGCGGCTTTGCGTATAGATTTATATTTGATATGATGCAAAAAGACTACTGGAGGGAGTTTGGCGAATATAAAAACGTCCTCTTTGCGCCTTCGCTCTCGTATAAAGGCGATGATTACCGCATAAATTTAGCCTATACGCACACACGCTCGACCGATCCGATCGACCGCGGTATGTATCTCATTCCAAGCACGGGCAAGCTACTTCCGATAGATAAGAAAAGACGCCTTGACGAGCCGTTTAATAAACTAAAAACCAGACTCGACACCGTAGACGTAAATTTTGAAAAAAATATCGGCGAGGACTGGCTACTGCGCGGCGCTTATGCATTTTCCCGCTCAAAGCACGAATACGGCCACATCAGGCTAATGAACGTAAATTTAAACACCGGCGTTGCGGCTAGACGAAACGAGGCGTATGACGGATTTATCCACCGCACGCACGCCGGATCGTTAAATTTAAACGGTTACGTGCAAACAGGCGAGATAGAGCATAACTTGCTCTTCGGTATCGACGCCAAGGAGTACTACCGCTACCGACCGGGCGACCTAAGAGACACGGGCGCCCACCTAAACATCAATATCTATAATCCAATCTACGGCAGAGTCGGGTTGCCGACGGTAAGGGAGTCAGGTATCCAGTATCAAAAGCTAAGAACGATCGGATTTTACGCGCAAGATAGTATAAATTTGACCGAAAATTTGATCTATTCTTTGGGCGTCAGATACGAATACTACGACCAAGTCGCGCGCGGCACGACTAGCGGACCAAACACCACCGATCAGCAAGACGGCAAATTTACGTGGCAGACGGGGCTTTTATACCTGCTAACGCCGGAGTGGTCGGTTTACGCCAACTACGCGCAAAGCTTTAGCCCGCAAATGGCGATCAGCGGCGACGACATCGGCGACATAAAGCCCGAAGAAGGCAAAAGCATAGAGCTGGGAACCAAATTTCAAAACGATAGCATAACGGCTAGCGCGGCGGTCTTTAACATCGACAAGAAAAACATCATGCGCACCGTAAATAGCGTTAGCACTCCCGTGGGCGAGGCGCGCTCGAGAGGCTTTGAGTTTGACTTTAACGGCCGCGTGACGCAAGGACTAAGCGTGGGCGCTAGCTACGCATATACTAAAACCGAGGTGCGAAAAGATAGCGGCGCGTTTGCCGTGCTGGTGGGCAAACCGCTAGAAGCCACACCTAAGCACCAAGCCAGCCTCTTTGCCAACTACGACTTTAGCCACCTAGGCGCAAAAGGCCTAAGGATCGGCGGAGGAGCGAGGTATTTTGGCTCATGGTACACCTACCATATGAGGACGAATCTACCGGCCGTGCCTGCGGGAACGAGCTTTAAGATGGACGACGCAGTCGTTTACGACGCATTTATCAGCTATGACACTAAGATTGCAGGCTACGAGACGAATTTCTCGTTTAACGTCAAAAACTTGACCGATAAGCTCTACTATACGTCCTCATCGACGGGTACGCAGGCTAATATTATACCAATACAGCCGGGGTATGCGAGGCAGTTTATGCTGACTGCTAGCGTTAAATTTTAAAATTTAAGCGGCTTGTCTTTTCTCGCTATACGGCGTTGAAATTTAAATTTTAAGCTCGGCAGACCATTCGTCTAGCCTACGCTTAAAATTTAAATTCCGCCTTGTCTAGCGAAAAAATACTTCACCTTAGCTTCTTGTGTTCAAATTTGGAATTAAATTTGGCTCGCCCGAACCCGCATCCTGAAAGCGTCAAATTTTGTTTTAAATCCGCGACGTATTATGATACTTTATCCAAGCCAAATTCGTATTTGAAACGCTCAAATTTTAATCTCAATCTCTTTTTTATCCATTTTTCGCTAAAATCGCTAAATTTTAAAAACGCGCGGCATCCGCAAAAAAGGAAATTTATGCAAAACTCAAAGCAAACCATCACCGAAAAGATTTTCAGCGAGCACGTAGGGCACGAGGTTTTCGCGGGCGAGATCATAGAAAGCAATATCGACATGGTCATCGGCAACGACATCACGACTCCTATCTCCATCAAGCAGTTTGAGCGAAGCGGCGCGACAAGGCTAGCTAACCCAGACGGCTTTAGCGTCGTGATGGACCACTACATCCCTGCCAAAGACATCCTGAGCGCCAACCAAGCCAAAATCAGCCGCGATTTTGCCTATAAACACGATCTAAAAAACTATTTTGACGAAAAAGATATGGGCATCGAGCACGCGCTTTTGCCGGAAAAAGGCCTCATAGTGCCGGGCGACGTCATCATCGGCGCCGATAGCCACACCTGTACCCACGGCGCGCTGGGAGCCTTTGCCACGGGTATGGGCAGCACCGACCTAGCCTACGCGATGATAACGGGCAAAAACTGGTTCAAGGTGCCGCCGACTATCAAAGTGATCTTTCGCGGCAAGCTAGACCGCCACGTTTATGGTAAGGACCTCATCCTAGAGATCATCCGCCGCATCGGCGTGGACGGCGCGCTATATAAGGCGCTGGAGTTTACGGGCGAGACGATAGAGAGCCTCGATATGGACGGGCGCTTTAGCATGTGCAACATGGCGATCGAGGCCGGCGGCAAAAGCGGCATCATCGCAGTCGATGAAACCACGAAAGAGATTTTAAAGGGTAAAAATTTACGCGCCGAGCCGAAGCTGCACTACTCCGACGAGAATGCTAACTACGAGCAAATTTTAGAGATCGACGTGAGCAAGCTCGATCCCGTGATCGCCTATCCGTTTTTGCCTAGCAATGGCAAGAGCGTGCGCGAGGCCGTGAGAGACGATATCGCCATCGATCAGGCGTTTATCGGCAGCTGCACGAACGGTAGGCTAAGCGATCTACGCATCGCGGCTGAAATCCTAAAAGGCCGCAAAGTAGCGCGCAAAACCCGCCTCATCATCACGCCGGCAACGCAAAAAATCGCCCTGCAAGCGCAAAAAGAGGGGCTGATGGATATATTTGCCCAGGCTGGCGCGGTTGTTAGCAACCCGACCTGCGGCGCGTGCCTGGGCGGATATATGGGGATTTTGGGCGTTGGGGAACGCTGCGTGAGTACGACAAACAGAAACTTCGTCGGCCGCATGGGAGATCGCACGAGCGAGGTGTATCTGGCGAACTCGGCCGTAGCTGCAGCGAGTGCGGTAATGGGCAAGATCGCCGATCCTCGCGATCTTTAAAATTTGGCGGCTTGTCTTTTGAGCGCTTTTTGCGGAGCTGGCTAAAATTTAGCTCGGCAGACCACTCCGCCTAGCCTACGCAAAATTTTGGCTTCACGACATTCAAATCCACCTCACGATACTTCGCCTCATTGTTTTATTTTTACAAATTTGACGCGATTTATCGCATTTTTCTGACAACATTAGCAACTTTCGTTCCAACTTAAATTTAATAAAATTTTCAGCAAATTTAGCCTATGTAAAAATGCCCGAATAATCGTATTTTTATTAATATTTAAAAAAGTTTGGGTATAATCCTCGTTTTCTACAAAAAGAAGGAATCCCGAATGAGTACCGCAAAAAAAGAGGCATTGTCGCTCATAGAAGAGCTTTTCAAAGAAAATGCCAAAGGCTATATCACTTACGAAAAACTAGTTAAATTCCTAGACAAAGCGCCGACCGCAGCGATAGCAAAAAAAATAGAGTCGCTAGCGAAAGAAAATAAAGTCCAGCTCATAACCTCAGCTGAAATCGCTAAAATGCGCAATATCGAAGATGCTAAAAAGCGTCGCGAGGAGCTGGCCAAACTAGCCGACGACAATCTAGAGGAAGAATTTGACCTCGCCAGCGAAACCGATCTGCTCGAGTGGTCGCGCTCGGACAGTCCCGTGCGTATGTATCTGCGCGAAATGGGTCAAATCGCGCTACTAACCAAAGAAGAAGAAGTAGAAATCAGCAAAAAAATCGAACTTGGCGAAGATATCATCATCGACGCATTTTGCTCGGTGCCATACCTTATCGACTTTATCCTTGACTACAAAGAACCGCTCATCAACCGCGAACGCCGCGTAAAAGAGCTTTTTAGAAGCTTCGACGACGAGGGCGAGGAAGGTAGCGAAGAAGCCGAAGAAGAGGAAGAAAACGAAGAGATAGAGGACGAAGGCGATGAGAGCGAGGAAAAAGAAGCCAAGCCTAAAAAACACAATAAAAAAGATGATAAACGAGCCGAAAAAGTAATCGAGAGTTTTAAAGCGCTCGAAAAGGCCAAAAAAGAGTGGCTAAAAACTGCAAATAAACAAAACGAAGTAGAGACCGATGATGAGTTTTTAGCAAAGATAACGCTTGCGTTTAAAAAGAAAATTTTAAAAGACAAGCTAATGGATCTAGGCCCTACTAGCAAGCTCATAACCGAGATCGTAAAGTCGATGGAAACTGCGCTAAAGAGCGATGATGAATTTGACAAAGAGCTAAAAAGACTCGAGTATAAGCTACCTATGTTTAGCGACGAGCTAAAGAAAAATCACAAATCCATCCTAAAAGATATCATAAAGCTCAGCAAAGAAGATATAATCGCGCGAGTACCCGAGGCTACGATGGTATCAACCTACGTGGAGATCAAAAAGCTATTTGCGACCAAGGAAGCGAGCAAGAGCGGATTTAACCTCGATCCGATACTTTTAAAGGAAATTTTAGAGCAGATCAAACGCGGCAAAAAGATATCCGACGAAGCAAAAGCCAGGATGGCAAAATCAAATTTACGCCTAGTCGTAAGCATCGCCAAGCGCTACACGAACCGCGGTTTGCCGTTTTTAGACTTGATTCAAGAGGGTAACATCGGGCTAATGAAAGCGGTCGATAAATTTGAATATAAAAAGGGGTATAAATTTTCGACCTATGCGACGTGGTGGATACGTCAGGCTATTAGCCGTGCTATCGCCGATCAGGCCCGTACTATACGTATACCTATCCATATGATAGAAACGATAAACCGTATCAACAAAATCAACCGCAAATACCTCCAAGAAGAGGGAAAAGAGCCTGACGTAAGCGTCATCGCAAAAGAGGTCGGACTAAGCGTCGATAAGGTAAAACAGGTGATCAAGATCACAAAAGAGCCTATCAGCCTTGAAGCTCCGATCGCAAACGAAGAAGACGGCAAATTTGGAGATTTTGTCGAGGATAGAAGCTCTCTAAGCCCTATGGATCACATCCTAAAAAACGACCTAAAAGAGCAGATAGACGAAGTCCTGGATCAGCTAAACGAGCGCGAAAAAGCCGTCATCAGGATGAGATTTGGTCTGCTCGACGACGAGAGCGACCGCACGCTAGAAGAGATCGGCAAAGAGCTAAACGTAACACGCGAGCGCGTCCGCCAGATCGAAAGCTCTGCTATCAAAAAACTAAAGCACCCAAAAGTCGGTAGAAAACTCAAAAACTACATCGAGGGCTAAATTTAGCCCTCCCTTTTATAGCCGATCAGCAAATAAAACTAACTACCAAATTTAAAGAAAATCCAAAGGCGCAAAGATAGATCAGCAACCCCTGGCCGAGATAAAATTCCACGGCATAGCTTCTAATATTTTACTGATAGGCGGCTGTATGTCCATTTGGGCTTTATGCGAATTTTGCAGCCGCGTCTCGCTAGCTGGATTTTTGACCGCCGTATTTTTTATTTGCCTTGTCTTTCTTGCGTCGATGATTTTTAGGCTTCTTGCCGCTAGACAAATTTCCAAACTCTGCGCAAGCAAACTTTTTACCAAAACCTTCTCCGCGCTAGTCACGGCGGCGCTACTAGCGATTTTATGGCTATCTATGGCATTATATTCGGTAAGTCAAGTCGGTTTTAGCGCGGTAGAGTATGCCGCGGCGCAGATTTGAGGCTCTTTTGTAGATAATGCTTATTCTATAATCAAAGCAGTCGCAAATATTTTTTAAATAAGCAAGGTGCGCCCCTTACTATATTTCTTACCATAGACTCTATTCTAACTATCTACTTTTGGCTTATGCTTGGCGCGTCGTATTACCTGCTTGGCAAAGATACGCAGAGTAAATTTTTCTACTTCTGCGCCGGTTTGGCTTTTATGGGCATAGCGCTTCAGTTTATAGATATTTCGTCACTTAACGGTTTGGTATCTCCATATGCGTTACTTACGATAGCGATCTTGATCCCGCTTTGCGAACTAGCGGCTTGGGCTAGGATCAAAAATATCGCTCTAGCGCAGCCCTAAAATTTAAAAACTTCAAATTTTATCACAGCCGCAATACTCGCCGTTTTGCTAAATTTTGTCGAAAACGACACTAGTATCACCTCTCAAATT
This sequence comes from uncultured Campylobacter sp., assembly GCF_938045225.1. Taxonomy (GTDB): domain Bacteria; phylum Campylobacterota; class Campylobacteria; order Campylobacterales; family Campylobacteraceae; genus Campylobacter_A. The sequence goes on along the minus strand of NZ_CALINL010000079.1, from coordinate 13,648 downwards.
TTATAATAAATTCATTACCGTTTTTGTAATATACTACTATTTATTTATGGGTTAAAAATACCAATTTTAAGCCAATAAATAAATATAATTTAAAAACTTAAGGAAAAACATGAGTAAATTTCACTCTTTCGCGCTAGTCCTTGCGCTGTGCGCTAGTTCGCTTTTTGCCGATCGGATCGTGACCGATCAGCTAGGCCGCGACGTCACGCTACCAGACGAAGTTAAGCGAATAGTCGTGCTTCAGCACCAAAGCCTAAACGCGCTAAATGAGCTAAACGCGCTAGATAAGGTCGTCGGCGTGCAAGAGTCGTGGGAGAAGTCGCTCGGCAAAAACTACATTTGCCTAGCGCCGAGCCTAAAAGACATGCCGACACCGGGCGATCTAAAGGTCATCAACTACGAGGCGGTGCTTTGCTAAAGCCGGGCGTCGTGATCGTCACGAACTACATCCCGCAAGAATACATCGACAAAATGACGGAGCTCAAAATCCCAGTCGTCGCCGTTAGCTTTCAGCGCAGCGACGCCGCCGATAAGGGCAAGCTAAATCCGACCTTCAAAGACGACGAGGCGGCCTACACCGAGGGCTTTTACGACGGGATCGAGCTTCTTGGCAAGGTCGCAAACCGCGAGAAGGAAGCCGCCGAACTAATAAGCTTCGTCAAAACCTCGCAAGAGCAGCTAAAGGCCAAATTTAGCGACTTCATCGTCGATAAAAGGCCTAAAATTTACATGGCAAACCCAGACCTCACGACCTACGGCAGCGGTAAATACACAGGCATAATGTTTATGCGAGCCGGCGCGCAAAACGTCGCAGCAGAGAGTATCAAAGGCTACAAGCAGGTATCTGCAGAGCAAGTTTTAGCGTGGGCGCCGCAGATGATCTTCGTACAGGATCGCTACCCGCAGGTGCCCGCCGAGCTTAAATCCAACCCGCAGCTTGCAAATTTAAGCGCAGTCAAAGTGGTGGCTAGCGATGAAGCTCTATCCGAAGCACTTTTACGAGGCGGAATTTAACAAAAAAGTAGAGGAATTTTATCAAAAATTCTACCGCACGAGCTATAAATGAAATTTTCCGCCCTGCTGCTGCTCTGGATTCTGCTGTTTGCGGTTTCGCTTGGCATCGGGCAGTATCCTGTGAGCCTAGAGGAGACGGGTAAAATTTTACTCGGCTCCTCCGCCGATGAAACGGCAAAAAGCGTCGTGCTTGATATCCGCATCCCGCGCGCCCTACTTTCGAGCCTTTGCGGCGGGGTCTTGGCGCTTAGCGGCCTCGCGCTTCAGGCGGTGTTTAAAAACCCGCTCGTAGGCCCGCACATCGTGGGCGTGAGCACCGCGGCGGCATTTGGCGGAGCGCTTTGCATCATGCTAGGCTTTGGCTCCTACTTTATCGTGGGCTTTGCCTTCTTTTTCGGGCTCGCGGCGCTTTTTATGCTCTATTTTATCGCCAAATTCGTCTCGCGCAGCGACGTCTTTTCGCTCATCCTAGCTGGCATCGTCATAAACGGCGTGTTTGCCGCGCTAACGAGCCTCGTGCAGTATCTAGCCGACAACGAAGACGTGCTGCCAAACATCATCTACTGGCTGCTTGGCAGCTTCGTGCGCGCAGACTACGACAAGCTCGTTATGCTCGCCGCCGTTTCGGTGCCCTGCGTCGCGGCGCTCATCGCGATGCGGTGGCGATTTAACCTACTCAGCCTCGAAGACGGCGATCTAAAGGTGCTCGGCGTAAACATCGTGTGGCTGCGCTCGGTCATCCTCGTCATCTGCACGCTGCTAGTCGCCGCGCAGGTCAGCGTCAGCGGAAACATCGGCTGGATCGGCCTGGTGGTGCCGCACGTCGCTAGGATGATATTTGGCAGCGACCACTTGCGCTCCATGCCCGCTTGCTTCGTCGCGGGAGCCGTTTTTATGCTCGCCATCGACGACGTATCGCGCTCGATCAGCTCTAGCGAAGTGCCGCTTAGCATCATCTCCGCGCTCATCGGTAGCCCGATATTCGCCATCCTCTTAAAAAGGAGCGCCGATGCGAACAGAAGGTAGTTTGCTATCTATCAAAGACGCGGGATTTTTCTACGAAGAGGGCAAATTTCTTTTTAGAAATTTGAGCTTTGAGATTGAGCGCGGTCAAATTTTAGCGATTTTAGGGCTAAACGGTCAGGGCAAAAGCACGCTGATGTCGTGCATGATGGGAATTTTGGGCCTCAAAGAGGGGCAGCTTTGCACTCAGGCAAAATTTGGCTTTTTGCCGCAAAGCTTTAGCGTGGCGTTTGATTACAGCGTGCAAGACATCGTAGCGATGGGGCGTGCGCGCGATATTTCGCTATTTTCAAAGCCGAGCAAGCGCGACGTGCAGATCTGCCTAAACGCGCTTGAGAGCCTTGAAATTTCGCACCTGAAAAACAAGCGCTTCGACTCGCTTTCAGGCGGTCAAAAGCAACTCGTGCTCTTTGCCAGAGCGATCGCGAGCAAAAGCGAAATTCTGTTTTTGGACGAGCCTGCCAGCGCGCTTGATATCAAAAACCAAGACCGCGTGCTAAGCCTCATCGTAAATTTGAAGCAAAAAAGTAGCGCCGGCATCGTTTTTACCACGCATCAGCCAAACCATGCCCTTGCGGCGGCGGACCGGACGCTCATCTTAAAAGACGATCTTAGCTACGTTTACGGGCTCAGCGCCGAGGTTTTAAACGAGGAAAATTTAAACGCGCTCTACCGCGTGCGGATGAAAACGGCGGAATTTGACATAGATGGCGAGCAGATAAGCAGCATCACGCAAATTTTCAGCGCGCAGGTGAGATAATCTTTGGGCTTTTAATCGGCGGAATTTGCACTGTGTGTAAAATTTTATGTATTTTTGAAATTTACATGGAGTGAAATTTGCCGATTTTAAATTTATATCGCTGTTTACGCGGTTTGCGAGCTTTGCGATACTTAATAAACTCTGCATAAGCCGCCTAAATTTACCTAGCACAAATTCTATTTTCCCGTTCACGGTCTCAAAATCATTTTTCTTTTCACATGCTAAAATTTTACACAAACAATACTTTTCCCTGCTCGCAACTTCGCTTTTTTATATTTTTACGCCGCGATTTTTACCCGTTTGCTTGAGCCAAATTTAATAAAAATTTTAAGCTTGTTTGTGTAAAATTTTTATTAAGTTAATAAAAGGCAAAGTGTGCAAGAAAACTTTATAAGACGCATAAGTACAGCAAGGGCGCTGGGTATGACGTCCGGGATTTTGGTTATTTTAAATTTGCTCTCGCAAGAGATGGTTTTACCAAAAAGCCTCTTTGATATCGCAACGAGCGCGCGCGTAGCGATGTTGTTCGTCTCCGTTATATGCCTTTACGGCGCGATATCAAAGGTAAACAAACTCGCAGGCGGAGGAGTGCTTAAGCTTTACCGCATTTTTATCGCCGTCAGTAGCGCGATGATTTTGCTAAGCTTTAGCGCGAACTACGCTCCCGCTAGCACACACAAGGTCCTATTTTTCGTCATTTGCGCCACGGCGGTGCTTGCGTTTTTGCTTTGGATAAAGGTAAATTTAAAACTCGGCGCCGTCACGCATAACGCCCTATTTTCAGGCTATGCAGTGCTTTGCGTGATCGGCACTTTTATCGCTGCGGCGCTAAAGCTTTTACTAACCAAAGCCCTGCGCGATCCCTACCCTATCGAGCTTGCGGTACTTGGCATCTACCTGGCGTTAGGGTTTATCTATGTGCTTGCCTGGTCGAGAGTGGATTACGTCGAAAACCGCAATCAAGACTAAGCCAAATTCGTCAAATTTGCGTTTCAGGCAATTTTAGACGTTAAAAAATTGCGCGACTATACTAAGCCCGTCCAAATTTAAGCCAGGTCAAATTTAAATTTATCGCAAATCTGCAAATTTGAGCTAACGACGGCTTTAAATTTGACCCCGCAAAAGTCCAAATTTAGCTCGTAAAATGCGCCTAAAAACTTGGCTTCTATTACCTCTGCTTCGTATTTTTCGCCGCTTATGATTAGCTCCGGGCGAAACATAAAGTTTCTTTGCTCCAGCCACGTTTTAAATTCGGCCGGCAGGCTTTGCGCATCCTGCGGGCTAACTAGGTTCATATCGCCCAAAAAGCAGGCGATTTCGTAGGATGCAGGCTGAAAATATAGCTCCCTGGGCGCGCCGAAAGCCAAAACCTTACCGCCTTTTATCAGCGCGATTTTGTCGCTTAGCAAAAAGGCATCCTCTTTGTCGTGCGATACCATGACCGCGCTGATGCCGTTTTCCTTTATCATCTGTTTTAGCTCGCCTCTTAGCGCGCTTTTTAGGTTGCGATCGAGATTAGCGAAAGGTTCGTCGAGCAAAAGCAGCTTTTCGCGGTTTGCTACGGCTCTGGCAAAGGCCGTCCTTTGTGCTTGACCGCCCGAAATTTGATCGGGAGTTTTGTCTTTTAGCTCGGAGATTTTAAATTTCTCCAGCAGCTGCACGCTTCTTTTGGCTCGCTCGGCGCTAGGTAGTCGCCACAGCGCAAATTCTACGTTTTTACAAACGCTTAAATGCGGAAAAAGCGCGTAGCTCTGAAACATCATCGCGGTACCGCAGCCATCTTTGACGCAAATTTGCCCGCCGCTTGGCGTCTCAAGGCCCGCGATAATACGCAAAAGCGTGCTTTTGCCGCAGCCGCTATCGCCTAGCACGCTTAAAATTTCGCCCTCATTAAGGCTTAAATTTACATCCTTTAAAACCTCTAAATTTCCAAATTTCTTGTTTAAATTTACGATTTTTAAAATTTCAGCCATATTTTTATCTTTCTTGTTTTTTTCTGGAGATTATCTCGAGCCAAAGGACGGCGACTAGCGACATCGAAACGATGAGAAACGACGGCAGAGCCGCAGCATAAAGCCTCTCGTCAGCCGCGTAAAAAAACGCCCTGATACTAAGCGTCTCAAAGCCCAAAGGCCGCAAAATTAGACTAAGCGGCAGTTCCTTAATGATGTCGATAAAAACGACGATGAGCGAGAGAAAGAAAAAGTGGCGAAGCAGCGGAAAATGCACTTTGAAAAACAAATTTAACCGCGAGCCGTTTAGCAAAAGCGCGGCGTCGTCGATATTTGCCGGGATCTTGGCATATCCGCTCTCGACGGCATAGATCGAGGTCGCCAAAAAGCGCACGACGTAGCCAAAAATCAGCACTACAAAGCTCGATGAAAGCAGATGAGTGCCGAAATTTCGGTCAACGTAACCAAAAACTATCATCACGCAAAGCCCGATACTAGCGCCCGGTAGCGCGTAGCCTAGCGAGACGGATTTTAGCAAAAAGGCGTTTAGCGCTTTATTTTTTATAAGTCTCGTCGCAAAAACAAGGAAAAAACTCACTGCCGTGATGAGTATCGCCGCGCCTGCAGCCATCAGAAGCGAATTTGCCGCCATCTGTACAAACTCAAATTTAAAACTATCTAGCTCGTGGATACTCCAGTACAAAAGCCAGGTAAAAGGAAAGGCAAAACACGCTCGCACACCACAAAAACGCCGCTGCCGAGCCGAATTTGCCAAGCTCCTTTTTTTGCGTAAATTTGGATGTGTCGTGCGTGGAGAAGCTATATTTTTTAGAGTTTTTATTAACGTGCTCAAATATCATCAAAACAAACACGAACATCATCAAAAGCCCCGCTAGCACGGACGCGGAGTACGAGTCGCCCATGTCAAACCATAGCTTAAAAATGCCCGCGCTAAAAGTCTCTACGCCGTAATAAGTCGCCGTGCCGTAGTCGCTAAGCGTCTCCATGAGCACCAGCATCGCTCCGCCCACGATCGCCGGACGCGAGAGAAATATCGCGACCCTAAAAAACACGGCAAGGCCGGGGAGCTTGTAAATTTTACAAACGTCGTAAATAGCTGCGGACTGCGTTTTAAACGAGGTTTTGGCAAACATGTAGATGTATGGATAAAGCGACAACGACAGCACGAAAATAGCTCCGTAGATATTCATAAACTCTAGCCTAAAGCCGAAAATTTGATGAAAATATCCGCCGTAATCCATAATCCCGACGTAGCAAAAGCTAAATATATAAGCAGGGATCGCAAACGGAAGGATGAGGGCATATTCAAAGAAATTTGATAGCGCGAAGCGGTAGTTCGCCACCAGCCACGCCGAAACCACGGCGATAATCAGACTAAGCGCTAAAACGCCCGCCGCGACGGCAAAAGTACCTTGGATATACCTCACAAAAAGATACTTAAAAAAGTGCTCGAGCAAGGAGTAGTCGCCCAAAGCGATCTCGAAAAATATGCTAAAAATGGGGATCAAAACGATAAGGGCGATAAAAATCGCCCCGAATTTTACTTTCATTATTTCCAGCCGGCTACGTCGTAAATTTTAATAGCCTCGTTCGTGTTTTGCACGCTTTTATAAAGCGGAGTCGAGTCTTCTTTAAATTTACCAAAGCCTTTTACGATGTCGCTAGGCTCGACCTCTGCGTTGATCGGGTACTCGAAATTTATCCCCGCAAGTATCTTTTGCGCCTCAGGGCTCACCATAAACTCCATAAATTTAACTGCATTTTCTTTATTTTTAGCAGCTTTGGTTAGCGCGATACCGCTGATGTTTACGTGCGTACCGCGGTTGTCCTGATTTGGGAAAATTATGCCCAAATTTTTCGCAGCCTCGACGTCTTCGGCTTTCGGAGAGGTTAGCATGAGGCCTATGTAGTAGGTGTTCATCACTGCTACGTCGCCCTCGCCTGCGTAGATAGCCTTAGCCTGATCCCTATCGCCGCCTTTTGGATCGCGGGCTAGATTTTTTAGTGTGCCTTCCGCCCATTTAGTAGCCGCGTCTTTGCCGTCAGCCTCGATGATAGCCGCTAGCAGCGACTTGCTATACGGAGCCGTCGCGCTTCTGATTAACAGTTTGCCTTTTAGCTCAGGCTTTACTAGATCTTCGTAGTCCTTGATGCCTTTAGGATCAAAGTCTCTTTTGTCGTAAACAATGACTCTAGCGCGTTTTGAGATAGCAAACCACTGACCGTCGTTATCTCTATACTGCTCCGGTACGATTTTTTCCAGAGCTTCAGATTTGACAGCTTTCAACACGCCTTTAGTCTTTGCGGTGTAGAAATTCCCCGCGTCTGCGGTGATAAAGATATCCGCCGCGGAGCTATCCCCTTCTACTTCAAGCTTTTTGATTAGCTCGCCCGCTTTTGCTTGCGTGGCGTTTACCTTGATACCCGTCTTTTGCTCAAAAAGCTTATAAAGCTCGCTGTCGGCGTCGTAGTGGCGCGCAGAATATTTACCTCCGCGGCAAACAAAAAGCTTGAAAGCAAGCTAAGCGCGAAAAAACTTTTTTCATTTTTATCCTTTGTATTGATATGGATTTGCGATTATAGCGTTTGTCCTATGAAAATATTAATTATTAAAAAAGAAAAATTTATGCTGGAGTGATTTTAGAATGACAAAATATTTAAAATTGAGTGCTAATATTCACGCCGTCAAATTTAAGGAGAGAAAATGAGAAAAATTTTACTTTTAGGAGCGGCTGCTGCGATGGCTTTTGCGGAAATTTCTACGGTGCAAGTTAGTCCCGAGGCGATCAAAAACTACGAGCAGATCGTTGATATAAGAACGCCTGCTGAATGGATGGAAACGGGCGTAATAAAGGGCGCAAAGACTATCACTTTTAACGCAACCGATAAAGAGGGTTTTTTGAACGAGTTAAAAGCCAATGTCGATCTAAAAAAACCGGTCGCGCTCATATGCAGAAGCGGACGCAGAAGCGCTGCGGCGGCGGCGATGATAGATTCGCCGGAACTAAATATAATAAATCTTGACGGCGGCATGGGCAGCCTCATAAATCAAGGCTACGAAACCGTGCCGTATCAAAAATAGTCCGCGATTTTGCTTTATAAATTTCATCCGTCAGGCTTAAATTTGCGCTAAATTTTAAGCTTGGCGGAGCTGATTTTTGCTCCACTCGCGCGTAAGACGGCGGTAAATTTAAATTCACCGCCGTACTTAACGCAAAAACCGTCACCGTTTCTTACAAAATTTAATAAAACAAAAGCGTATCGCTTTAAATTTTAGCGAGCGTAAATTTCACCAAATTTGACCAAATTTACGCCAAAAATAGCCTAGGCTTTAGCTTTAGCAAGCAAACATACGCCGCCAGCGCGCTTTGCTCTCTTATATAGTTGCGGTCGCCGTTTAAATTTAACCTCTCGATGATACACTCGCCGTCTTTGGCGTAGGCTCCCACAAATACCGTCCCCACCGGCTTTGCCTCGCTACCGCCGTCAGGCCCCGCAATCCCGCTGATAGCTAGCGAAAAGTCCGATTCGCTCGCCTTTAGCGCGCCTTTTAGCATCGCCATCACGCACTGCTCGCTCACCGCGCCGTAGGTTTGTAAAATTTCATCGCTAACACCCAGCCAGTCGCGTTTCATCTCGTTTGCGTAGGTCACTAGCGAGCCGTTAAACGCCGCCGAAACTCCGGCAAAGGCGCCGAATTTCGCCGCGGCAAGCCCAGCCGTGCAAGACTCGGCAAATGTAAGCTTTAGTCCGCTTGCCGTAAGCGTGCTCGCGACGTGACGGAAAACATCCTCGCCCTCAAAAAATTTGCCCGAAAAGAGATTTTTCGCGCCGTTTATAAAGCCGCTCGTTTGACCAAATTTGTTCGCTTCCACTCTGATTAGCGATAAATTCGACAAAATTTGAGACGAATAAATCTGCACTTCATACGTTTTTGCCAGCGGTTCGAGCAGGATTTTCGCGCTTTCCTCGTCGATATCGACCAGGTGAAAGTAGCCGAAATCTCGCTGCGTTTTGATATCTATGGCAGGCAGTTTTTGGTTCGCGTCGGCCTTTAGTAAATTTACGTAAGTTTGATTTAGTTTGATCAAAAAGCCGTCGTCGCTAAATTTTTCAGCCCTACTCGGAGCTAGCATTTGCGGGGATTTTAGCTCCAAAATATCGCCGCTTAACGTAGCTAAAATTTTAGCCGCGACGGAGCAGTTTTGACTCGACGCGTAGATACAAAGACTGTCCGAACGCGCGCAAAGATGCTCGATGATAAACGGCAGTTCCTTGTCGCTGCGACTAACGAATCTAAACTCGCCAAGCTCGCCGAAATGCCGCTTGTAAGCGCAAAAAATATAATCCAAAAAAGGCGCGTTTACGCCGATATCTTCGCCGATGATCAGTAGTGCGTTTTTCACTGTTTTCTCCTTTAAAAGCCGAAAACATCTTACATAAATTTAGCTTAAAATAGCGTTTTTTCAGTAGCATTTAATCGCCGTTTGGATAAAATCTACCAATTTTTTACTTCAAGGCGAACCTATGGATTACAAAGATACATTATTGCTTCCAAATACCGAATTTCCCATGCGCGGCAACCTGCCGGAAAACGAACCCAAACGCTTAAAATCGTGGTTTGACGATAGAAAAATCTACGAAAAAATGAAAGCAAAAAGGCAAAAAGCCGCTAAAAGCTTCACTCTGCACGACGGCCCTCCCTACGCCAACGGTAACATCCACATCGGACATGCGCTAAACAAAACCCTAAAAGACATCATCTTAAAAACGCACTATTTCTTCGGCGAAAACGTGAGATTTACGCCCGGATGGGACTGCCACGGACTACCGATCGAGCAGCAAGTCGAGGTAAAACTGGGCGATAAGAAAAAAAGTCTCAGCAAAACGCAAATCCGCGAGCTTTGCCGCGAGCACGCCAGAGAGTTTATCGAGGTGCAAAAGGAGAGCTTTAAACAGCTAGGCGTCGCCAGCGACTGGGACGACCCGTATCTAACGATGAAATTTAAATTTGAAGCCGAAATTTACAAAACGCTTTGCAAAGTTGCCAAACGCGGACTTTTGATTGAGCGAAGCAAGCCGGTATACTGGAGCTGGGCGGCTAGAAGCGCTCTAGCCGAGGCCGAGGTCGAGTACGAGGACAAAGAGGACTACAGCATCTACGTCGCGTTTAAACTAGGCGAAGAAGCAGCTGCAAAAATAGGCGCGAAAGACGCCCGCGCGGTTATCTGGACGACTACGCCTTGGACGCTGCCGGCAAACCAAGCCATCTCGCTAAATCCAAATGAAATTTACGTTTTGACGGCTGAAAATTTGATATTTGCCAAAGAGATGCTAAGCGAGCTGGAAAAAGAAGGGCTAACTAAGGGCGAAATTTTAAAAGAATTCGCCTCCGCCGAGCTTGAAAACCTGCACGCGGTTAATCCGCTAAACGGTAGAAAATCGCTATTTATCCTAGGCGATCACGTCACGATGGATGGCGGTACGGGACTAGTTCACACAGCTCCAGGGCACGGCGAGGACGACTACCACGTGAGCCTAAAATACGGCATCGAAGTCATCATGCCCGTCGATGAAGGCGGCCTATACGACGAAACGCTAAAGGCCAAAAAGTTATTTCCAGACGGCGTAGCGGACGAACTAATCGGCATGCATATCTTTAAAGCAAACGAGAAAATTTTAGAGCTTCTAGGCTCAAATTTACTAAAAGTTAGCAAATTCGTCCACTCATATCCATTTTGCTGGAGGACGCACAAGCCTGTTATCTACCGCGCTACCAAGCAATGGTTTATCGCGATGGACGAGCCTAAAATCGAGGGCAAAACGCTACGAGAAGTCGCGCTAAAAGAGCTTGAAAACGTCAAATTTTACCCTGCAAGCGGCGTAAAAAGGATAGGCTCGATGATAGAAAATCGTCCCGACTGGTGTATCTCGCGCCAACGCGACTGGGGCGTGCCGATAGCGTTTTTTAGACGCAAGGATACAAAAGAGCCGATATTTGACGATGAAATTTTAGATAACATCGCGGCGATATTTGAGCAAAAAGGCGCGGACGCGTGGTGGGATAGCGAGATAAAAGATCTCTTGCCGGCAAACTGCAAATACGATCCACAAAATTTAGAAAAAGTGATGGACATCCTAGACGTCTGGTTTGACAGCGGCTCGACGTGGGCTGCGGTGCTAAAAAGCGGCGACTACGATGCAGGCAGCTATCCTGCGGATATGTATCTAGAGGGTAGCGATCAGCACAGGGGTTGGTTCCAAAGCTCGCTACTGCTAAGCTGCGCCGCGCAAGGAAGAGCGCCGTATAGAAGCGTGCTCACGCACGGCTTTACCGTCGACGAAAACGGTCAAAAGATGAGCAAAAGCAAGGGCAACGTCGTAGCTCCGGCGGATGTCGCTAAAACATACGGCGTGGAAATTTTACGCCTTTGGGTTGCGCTTAGCGACTACTCCAGCGACCTAAAAATCAGCGAAAACATCCTGAAGCAAGTAAGCGAGCAATACCGAAAAATACGCAATACGATAAGATTTCTGCTAGCCAACGTAAACGATTTAGAGGATATCGAAACCTCAAATTTCAACATCCTAGACCGCTGGATACTAAGCCGCGCGAAAAAGGCATTCGACGAGGCCGAAGCCGCGTTTAGAAACTACGACTTTTCAAAGGGCTTTAGCCTGCTGATGAACTTCCTAAGCGCGGATTTAAGCGGCATATATCTTGATATCTGCAAAGACCGCCTATACTGCGACGCTAAAGACAGCGACACTCGCCGCTCGGCTCAAAGCGCGATGGCGCTAATCACCAGAGCGCTCATACCGCTCATCGCTCCGACGCTAACGTACACCGCGGACGAGGTGATGGATTATGCGCCTGAGATCATCAAAAATGGCGCTACTGACGCCTTTGATCTAGAGTATGCGCCGCTAGAGTTTGAGTTTAATGTAGACGACGAGCTGCTAGTCGCTAGCCGCGAGAAATTTTTCGAACTAATCGACGTGCTCAAAAAAGATAAAAAGATAAAATCAACCCTCGAGCTCGTGCTACAAACCAGCTCAAATTTGATCCTAAGCGAAGACATAAACGAGATAAGCGACTGGTATATGGTTAGCGACGTCCAGAGCCTAGACAGTAGCGACAGTCTAGCCGAATTTGACGTCGGTAACGATAAATTTAAACTCGTTTTATCGACGCGTCACAAGTGCCCGAGATGTTGGAAATTTACCGCTAAGCACGACGGCGAAACATGCCCGAGATGCGAAAAGGTACTAAAAAATGTCTGAGCCTATCTCCGCTTGGTTTGTCGCGGCGACCATCGCGGCCATCCTCGCGGTCACAGCCGCAGGTATCGTAGCGGTAATAAAATTTAAGGATAAAAAATGATAACTTTAAAGCAAGCTCTAAAGCTAAGCGCCGACGAAATAGCCGAGCTTAGAAACGAGCTGGAAAAGAAAATTTTCGCAGATAGAGAGCTTGGCGCCTATGTCGAGCAGTTGGCAAATTTGCCGCTTGATAAACTGGGTGCGGGCGTACCGATCGCTATAAAAGACAACATCCAGGTAAAAGGCTGGAGCGTAACGAGCGCGTCTAAAATTTTACAAGGCTACATCGCGCCTTATAACGCGACGGTTATAGAAAAGCTGCTAGCGGCGGGCTTAGCGCCTTTTGGCCGTACGAATATGGACGAATTCGCCATGGGTAATACGACCGAAAACAGCTACTACGGCAAAACGCTAAATCCGCTAAACCGCGAAAGAGTCGCAGGCGGTAGCTCGGGCGGCTCTGCTGCCGCGGTCGGTGCAGGACTAGCGGTGGCTGCTCTAGGAAGCGATACGGGCGGCTCGATACGCCAGCCTGCGGCATTTTGTGGGTGCGTCGGGCTAAAGCCCACCTACGGACGCGTTAGCCGCTACGGTCTTGGCGCCTACTCCAGCTCGCTCGATCAAATCGGCCCGATAACGCAAAACGTCGAGGACGCCGCGATCCTGTACGACATCATCGCAGGGCACGACGACAAAGACAGCACGAGCGCGGATATAAAATTTGAAAGCGTAGCAGACAAGCTAAACGCGGATAAAAAACTCACGATCTGCGTCATCGAAAACTACATAAACGAAGCCTCGGAAGAGACCAAAAAAGCGCTTTTAAAAGCGGTCGAAATTTTAAAAGCCGCAGGTCACAAGATAATCTATAAAAATTTAGAAAACTCAAAATGCGACATCGCTACCTACTACATCATCGCCACGGCCGAAGCCAGCGCGAATCTTAGCCGCTTCGACGGTATAAGATACGGACGCAGAGCCGAGGCTAAAAATTTAAAAGAACTCTACATCAACTCGCGCTCGGAAGGGTTCGGAGAAGAGGTAAAAAAACGAATTTTACTCGGCACTTTCGTACTTAGCAGCGGCTACTACGACGCATACTACATCAAAGCGCAAAAAGCTCGCGCTTACACTAAAGCCAAGTATGAGCGAATTTTGAGCGAATGCGACCTCATTTTGATGCCTGTCGCCCCTAGCACGGCGTATAAATTCGGCGAGCTAAAAAACCCGCTAGATTCCTATCTATCAGACATCTATACGATCAGCGTAAATTTAGCCGGCCTGCCTGCCATCTCGGTTCCGGTAGCCAAGGACGCTGACGGCCTAAACGTCTCAGCCCAGCTCATCGCAAAGGCGTGGGACGAAAAAACGCTGCTAGAAGGCGCGCTTAGTTTAGAAAACTCTATAAAAGGATAAACGCATGAAGATAGTTACGAAGGCTCTCACCTTTGACGACGTTTTGCTCGTCCCGCAGTACTCCGAAATTTTGCCTAAACAAGTCGACATAAAAACGCGCTTTAGCAAAAACGTGGAGCTAAATATCCCGATTGTATCG
>NZ_CALINL010000078.1 GCF_938045225.1 uncultured Campylobacter sp. | reverse complement strand
AAGGGCGCAGTTTTCCGCGCCTTAGTTTTAGATTATTTGATAACAAGACCTTGGAAAAGTCCGCCGCGATTAACCCAAACGAGGGTCTTTTTGCCCTTCGTGCTTGCTAGGGCCTTGTTAAAGTCATCCATGTTTTTGATATTTTCCTCGGCAATCTGGATGATGATATCGCCTTTTTCAAAACCGATTTTTTCGGCATTTGAGCCGGCTTTTACATCCGTTACCAGTATACCGGTAGCATCTGGAGCTAGGCGGTATTTGTATCTTGCGTTATCGTCGATAGCCGTAACGCTAAGACCATCGATTGCCGTACCGCCTTTTGTCACAGGGGTGCTTGATTTTGCGTTGGCATTAGCTAATTTTACCTTGGTTGTTTCGATTTTGCCTGAGCGCTCATAGGTTAGCGTGATCTCTTTGTTTGGCGCTAGAGAGCCGATGATATTTTTGAGATCATTGGCATTTTTGATCTCTTTATCGTCGATTTTGATTACGAGGTCGCCTCGTTTTAGTCCTGCAACATCCGCAGGAAGACCGCTTTCTACGCTACTAATGAGCGCGCCTTCTTTGTTTTTATAGATCTCTTTTTGCTCTTCATTTAGATTTGCTATCATCACGCCGATATATCCGCGCTCTATCTTGCCGTCTTCGATGAGTTTTTTGGCGATATCTTTAGTCATATTTGACGGGATGGCAAAGCCGATGCCGTTATTTCCGCCGCTGCGGCTAAGTATGGCTGAGTTTATACCGACTAGATAGCCGCGACTATCGACTAGCGCACCGCCTGAGTTGCCTGGGTTTATCGAGGCGTCTGTCTGGATGAAATTTTCGTATTGATTTAGACCGATATTGTCTTTATTTAAGCCTGAAACTATACCCTGAGTGATGCTGCCGCCCACGCCGAAAGGATTTCCGATGGCAAATACGATGTCGCCTTCCATCAGTTTAGCCGAGTCGGCAAACGGTATGGCTTTTAGCTCTTTTGCGTCGATTTTGATGATAGCTAGGTCGGTTTTTGGATCGGTGCCGATGATTTTGGCTTTATACTCTTTGTCGCTATCTAGCAGCGTGACGACGATCTCGTCGCTATCTTCTACGACGTGGTTGTTTGTTACGATGTAGCCGTCGCTAGATATGACGACGCCAGATCCTAGCGAGCTGCTTTTTTGTTTTTCTTGAGGTATGTTAAACTGAAATCCGAAAAAGTCCTTGAAAAACGGATCGCTAAACATATCGTTCATATCTGCTACGTTGCTGCTGACGGTTTTTGTAGTGGAGATATTTACGACTGATTTTTTAGCGTCGGCGATAGAGCTGTTGTAGGACAGCACGACGTTTTTGTTAAATTCCGGATTTATTCTCGTAAAATCCTCTGCGGGTTCGTTAAAGTTTATGCTTGCGGCAAAGATCGCGCAAGAAGTAGCCAAAGATAATATCATTATCTTTTTCATTGCTTTTCCTTTTGATAAAATTTTTTCAAAGCGCGATTATATGGCGTTAAGCTCAATGTAAAGTTAATTATTCTTTAAGTCGTTTAAAATCGTTTCGTTTACTATACTTGATTGACATACGCTAAACATTTATGCTATAATCACTATAAAATTAATTGACTAGAAGGACATAACATGAGCAATAGTCTTTACGAAACGTTAGGGGTGTCGGAAAAAGCCACCGGCGACGAGATCAAAAAGGCCTATCGCAGGCTGGCTCGCAAGTATCACCCCGATATCAACAAAGACCCAGGCGCGGAGGATAAATTTAAAGAGATAAACGCTGCGTATGAAATTTTAAGCGATGAGAAGAAGCGCGCGCAGTACGATAGGCACGGCGACGCGATGTTTGGCGGGCAAAATTTCCATGACTTTGCGAGCAGCTCGGGTATGGGAAATTTGGACGAAATTTTAAAAAATATCTTCGGCGGAGGCGGATTTAGCGGATTTTCTAGTAGAAGCGGATTTAGCGGTTTTAGGCAAACGGGCGGATTTAGCGGCTTTGAGGACGAGGAGGATATGGACTCGCGGGCAAAGGTAACTATCCCGTTTGACGTAGCGGTAAAGGGCGGCGAGCACTCGATAAATTTTAACGGCGAAAACATCAAAATAAAAATCCCAAATGGAATCAATAACGGCGAAAAGCTACGCATAAAAGGCAAAGGTAACGGCGGACGCGGCGATCTGATACTAACCGTAAATATCGCGCCTAGCGACGAGTACGAAAGAGACGGCGACGATCTATATAAAGACGTGCTAATCCCGCTAAAAACGATGATGTTTGGCGGTAAGATAGACGTAAAAACGCCTAAAAAAGACGTCACGATAAAAATCGCCGAAAACTCAAAATCAGGGCAAAAAATCAGGCTCAAAGGATACGGCGTACAAAATAGAAAAAGCGGGATATTTGGCGACCTATACCTGCGAGCGCGCGTGTCTTTGCCGGACGTAAATGCCCTAGACGGCGAGCTAGCCGAGCTTATGAAGCAAAAACTCCCGGAGGCATAAGATGAAACAATACGAAGAACCGGTCTATCTAATAAGCGTCGTAGCTAAGGTGCTCTCCATACATCCGCAAACGCTGCGCCAATACGAGCGCGAAGGGCTGCTAGAGCCTTCAAGAACCGAGGGCAAAATGCGCCTTTACTCCGAAAAAGATATGGACCGTATCAAGATGATACTACGTCTAACGCGCGATCTTGGCGTAAATTTAGCAGGCGTCGATATCATCTTGCAGCTAAAAGAGCAGATCGAGCAGTCTGAGGTCATGATAAAACAGATGAAAGAGGAGCTAGACAAAATGGAGCAGGGCGGCGTGCCGTCTAAAAAGGCTCTGGTAAAGCGCAAAAATAGCTTTGATCTCATCTTTTACGATGATAAAAGTTAAGCCTTTTTATCCGTTAAAAAGGTAAAATCGGGTAAAATTTATTTATAAAACGCGCCAAATTTGAGGCTTTAAGGGTGCTAAATTTAGCCTTAAATTTGCCCCGCTTTGAACTCAAATGAGGCACAATGTTAGAAACTTTTTTACTATTTTTCTCTATCCTGCTTATCGCTTGTATCGTCTCTAGCAAGGTTTCAGATAGATTCGGCGTTCCGTCCTTAGTCGTTTTTTTAGCAGTCGGTATGCTGGCTGGCTCGGACGGACTGCTAGGCATCGCCTTTGATAGCCAGCTCATCGCTCATGATGTGGGCATAATCGCACTTATTTTTATCCTCTACACTGGCGGGCTTGATACGAATTTAAAATCGATAAAGCCTATCATGATGAGTGGCATCATGCTCGCGACCGTTGGCGTCGTGCTGACGGCGGCTCTGGTCGCACTTTTGGTTAAATTTTTACTAGGGCTAACTTGGCTTGAAGCCTTGCTTTTTGGAGCGATCATCTCCTCGACCGACGCTGCGGCGGTGTTTGCGATCCTTGGAGCGAAGGAAATTTTGCTAAAAAATAACATCCGACCGCTTTTGGAGCTAGAATCTGGCTCAAACGATCCGATGGCGATTTTCCTCACTGTCACAATGATACAAATCATCGCCCTAAACACCGTCCCAGACGCCTCTGACATCACTGTCGCACTCATCAAGCAGTTTTTACTCGGCGGGCTGATGGGCTATGTATTTGGCGTCGCGCTACCTGGGCTTTTTAACCGTCTAAGGCTTGAGTACTGGGGACTATATCCTGTTTTTTCGATGGCTTGGGTGATGCTTTTGTACGTGCTAGCGGGCAAGGTCGGCGGCAACGGCTTTTTGGCTGTTTATATCGCGGGTATGTTTATAAATAAAAAAGAGTTCGCGCATAAGAAAAATTTGATCGGTTTTCACGACGGTATCGCGTGGGCGATGCAGATCGTCATCTTTTTGACGCTGGGACTTTTGGTAAATCCTTCTCAGCTGCACGCCGTCGCGCTGGCGGGCACAGTGATCGCGTTTTGGATCATGTTTATCGCGCGTCCGGTGGGCGTTTTCGCGTCGTTACTTTTTTCGCGTTACAACGTGAAAGAAAAGATATTTATCTCTTGGGTCGGACTTCGCGGCGTTGTTCCTATCGTACTTGCGACCTATCCGTTCGGGGCAAATTTACCGAATTCGGAGCTAATCTTTAACACGATATTTTTCGTCGTGTTCGTCTCGATCATCATCCAAGGCATGACGCTAGAAAAGGTCGCGCAAAAATGCGGCGTCAAAGAAGAAGCCGCACCAAAAGAAGTCGAGATGTCGAATTTACCGATCTTTTACCACACTTTACGCCAGCACACCATACGCTTTGACTCCGAAGTCGTGGGCAAAAACCTAGCCGAGCTTGAGCTTCCTAGCGACTTTTTGGTGCTACTCATCAAGCGCAAGGGCGAATACATCAAACCTACCGGCTCATCGGTGTTTGAAGAGGGCGACTTGCTACTGATCCAGTGCGAGGACGAGAACAAATACAACGAAACCTTAAAGACTTTTACGGCGTAAATTTGCTGCCATTTGCGTAAAATTTAAAGAAAGGAAATAGAAATGAAATTTGAGGAAATGACTTTATCTACATTTTCAAGCGCGTTTCGTAGAATAAGAAATAAAAGAGGACTTAACAAAAATAAAGATAAAAACGTTAAAGAGGAGAAATAAAAATGAAGTTTGTCAATTTATTTTTAATAGCCGCTTTAGGTATTACATTTAGTTATGCAAAAGAAAAAGTTGATTGTGATGACCCAAAAAATAGACCTAATTATATTGGTGGGATAATGGTAAGCGGCAAAAAAGAGTGTATGATGAATAGAGGAGGGAAAGAACTTGACGGCACTATCGGACGTAACCCAGTAACGGGCAAGGTAACGTCAAGAGCCGAATTGGCAGGCGGCGACAAAGCTACTAATAATCTTGAAGCGGCGCAACAAAATTTCGGCAAGAAAAAGGTCGAGCTGGAGGAAGCCGAAAAGGTTTATGCCGATGACGCCAGCGTTAAAAACTCTCGCCGCGTCGATAAAGCGCGCAAGAGCTTTGAAAAAGCGCAGCGCGATCTCGAAGCGGCAGAAGAGATAAAAGAAAAAGCCGATAAGAAAAAGGGCAAGTAGCCTGCTCAAATTTGAGTTTGAACTAGCCAAGGATCAAGAGGGAAGCCCTCTTGATCAAATTTAACAATCTGGCGTTTAGCATTCTAAGCGGCGAAGCCGCTTAGGGGTATATTTGAATTTAGCTTAAATTTAGCCGAATTTATCTTTCAAATTTAACCCTCTTTTACTCCAAAGCCTGCGCGAGATCGGCGATGAGGTCGTCTGCGTTCTCTAGGCCGACGCTGATTCTGATTAGCTCCTTTGTTATGCCTGCCTTTATTAGCTCCTCGCTTGAGAGCTGCTGATGCGTAGTGGAGGCCGGGTGCGTGATGAGCGACTTTGAGTCGCCGATATTTACGACGATTTTAAAGAGCTTTACCTTGCCGAGCATCTTTACGGCGCGCTCATAGCTATCGGTTTCAAAGCACATTAGCCCGCTAGCCATGCCGTCTTTGAAATATCTTTGCGCTTTTTCGTGCTCGGGATCGCTTTTTAGCGCAGGGTAGGTTACGCGTTTTACGTGTTTATGCGAGTTTAAAAACTCTGCTATTTTTCGCGCATTTTGCGAGTGCCTCTCGATACGAACGCTTAACGTCTCAAGCCCCTGGATGAGCTGCCAAGAGTTAAAAGGCGAGATCGTAGCGCCTATATCGCGCACCAAAGCCACCCTCATGCGCAGCGTATAGATGTCGAATTTACCCGCCATCTGGGCGTAAACTAGGCCGTGATAGCTCTCGTCAGGCTCGTTAAAGTGCGCGTATCTGGCGTTGCCGACTAGCTTGGCGTTTAAATTTTTGCTAGCTACGACTGCGCCCGCTAGGCTTAGGCCCTGGCCGCAGATATATTTGCTCGCGCTATGCACGACGACGTCGATGCCGTGATTTAGCGGCTGGAAAATGATCGGCGTAGGCACGGTGTTGTCGGCGATCGTTACGACGCCGTGCTTATCCGCGATCTCGACGATCTTTTTAAAATTCGGGATTGCGATTTGCGGATTTGATAGCGTCTCGAAAAATATCGCGCGAGTTTTGTCGTCGATCAAATTTTCAAGATCGTCCGCGCTATCGCTATCAAACACCCGCGCCTCGATGCCAAAACGCTTAAGCGTATGTATAAAAAGAACCATCGTGCCGCCG
>NZ_CALINL010000077.1 GCF_938045225.1 uncultured Campylobacter sp. | reverse complement strand
ATAGTCTGCACGATTTGCATAACCTGCTCTTGATATACGATGACGCCGTAGGTGGGCTCCAGGATCGGCTGAAGCTCTGGGAAAATGTACGTGATAGGCTCCAGGCCGTGCTTGCGCTTGATGAAATCAGGTATTAGATCCATCGGACCCGGGCGGTAAAGCGAGATCATCGCGATGATATCCTCGAAGCAGTCGGGGCGCATATCGGCTCCGACTTTTTGCATGCCTTCGCTCTCTATCTGAAACAGCCCTAGCGTCTGGCCGCTACTGATCGTCTCGTAGGTTTTTGGGTCGTTTTTATTGACCTGCTCCCAGATTATCTCTTTGCCAAATCTCTTTTTGACGAGCTTGACGGCGTTATCGATCACGGTTAGCGTCTTTAGCCCTAGGAAGTCAAATTTGATGAGGTCGACGTCCTCTAGGTACTTTAGGCTATACTGCGTGACGAAGTGATCCTCCTCGGCGTTTGGCTGGCGGAAAAGCGGGGTTTTGTTCCACAGCTCCTCGTTTGAGATGACCACGCCTGCGGCATGCATGCCGGCGTTCCTGTTTAAGCCCTCTAGATCAAGGGCGAATTTCCAAATTCTATTTGCATTTGAGTTACTTGCTATCAGCTCGCCGATCTTTGGCTCTTTTTCAAAGGCTTGTTCTAGCGTGATGCCTAGCTCGTCCGGGATGAGCTTTGCCATCGCGTCGGCCTCGGCATAGGGCATGTCGCATACGCGCGCGACGTCGCGGATGACGCCTTTTGCCAGCAGCTTACCAAATGTAATAACCTGCGCGACGTTAAATTTACCGTATTTTTCGATGACGTAGTCGATGATCTCGCCGCGGCGGTTTTGACAAAAGTCCACGTCGATATCGGGCATGCTCACGCGCTCCGGGTTCAAAAAACGCTCGAAAAGCAGGTTATACGGCAACGGATCCAGGTCCGTGATCTTTAGACTATATGCGACTAAGCTGCCCGCCGCAGAGCCGCGTCCGGGACCAACCGGCACGCCGCGCTTTTTAGCTTCGTTGATAAAGTCCCAAACGATCATCATATAGCCCGGGAAATTCATCTTGTTTATGATATCTATCTCGCGTTGCAGACGGGCGCGATACTCCTCGTGGCGCTCGGCAGGGACAAATTTCAGCCTCTCCTCCAGCCCCCGCCTGCACTCGTGCTCAAACAGCACGCTGTCGTTTGGTATGCTGTAGCGTTTATCAGGCTCGGGCAGGCTCAAATTTCGCTCGGCGGCGTACTCGAGCGTAAATTTAAAATTTGGCGGCGTAGCGTCGCCTAGCTTTATCGCGAGGTCGCATTTATCAACGATTTCCTGCGTATTTGTGACGGCTTCTGGGATATCGGCGAAAAGCTCGCTCATCTGCGCGGGCGTCTTGACGTAAAACTCATGCACGCTGTGGCGCAGGCGGTTTGGATCGTCTAGCAGTTTGTTCATCGCGATACACATAAAAACCTCGTGCGCATCGGCGCGTTGCTTAAACGTATAGTGCGTGTCGTTGGTCGCGATTACTTTGATATTTAGCTCTTTTGCCAGGCGCAAGATCTCATCGTCGATCCTGCGCTGATCGCCGATGCCGTGACGCATGATCTCGAGGTAAAAATCATCGCCAAAGACCTCTTTATACCATAGCGCGGCTTCCCTGGCCGCCTCATATCCGCCAGCACCGAAACGCAAATTTCGCTCGCTTTGGTTGAGGTTCCAGTTCACCTCGCCTTGCAGGCACGCTGAGGAGCAGATGATGCCCTCGCTGTGCTCTTTTAACATCTTTTTGTTGATACGCGGATAATAATAAAACCCCTCGATGTAGCTCATGGAGCTCAGATACATCAGGTTTTTGTAGCCGATTTCGTTTTTGGCGATGAGGCAAAGGTGAAAGCGCTGTTTGGTGCTTTTGTCGCCTAGCTCCTCGCCGTTGTGGATGTAGGCTTCGATGCCGATTAGCGGCTTTATGCCTTCATTTTTCATCGTTTTATAAAAGTCTATAGCGCCGAACATATTGCCGTGGTCGGTGATGGCTGCGGCTTTGACGCCTTGGCTTTTTAGGGTTTTGGCTAGCTCTTTGATACGGTTGGCTCCGTCTAGCAGCGAATACTCCGTGTGCAGGTGCAGGTGCGTAAAATCTGTAAAATCGCTCATTTTTCGTCCTTTTTAATGCTTTTTGATTTTACAAAAACTTTGCTTTTAGGCGGATAAATCGGTCTAGTTTAAATTTAGCTAAGTGCGGCAAATAGGCTGCTGGTGTGGATTTTTGGTCAAATTTGAGCTTAAATTTGACGCAGGATTTGGATGTAAATTTGATGCCTGCGGCGCGGGCAACTTGATTTAAATTTACAGCTCTAAATTTAGCCCAAATTTAAGCGGTAAATTTGACGAAACCTTGCGGGCGTAAATAAAAATTTGAAGCACGATTACGATGGGATTAAGAAAAATTTAGATAAGCCGGTAAAAATTTACCGCGCTTTTTAAACAATCCAAGTAGCGCGTTTAAATTTATCGGCTAAATTTCTCTTTAAACATCTCAAGCAAATTTGACAAAGCGCCGCATTTTGACGCGTTGAGCCCTAGCTTAAGAGCGGCAAATTTATAGTGGATTTTGGCGCCGTCCGCTACGCTCACAGCCGGTGCGCTCGAGCTTTTGGATAGCTTTTTGCCGCCCTGTGCTAACAAACCGTGATGGATGAAATTTGCACTTTCAAAACCGTATCCTAACATCTGCGCCATGTACTTTTGCGCCGCCGAGCACGCGAGCAGATCCTCGCCTCGCACGAGCAAATTTACGCCCAAAATCTCGTCATCCACGAGGCTAGCCAGATTATAAGCAGGCGTGTCGTCTTTTTTCCAAACGACGAAGTCGCCCAAAATTTGCGCCAAATTTACGCTCTGGGTTTGCGCAAATTTTTCCGTTTCAAACACAGTCTCGTCCGTCAAATTTAGGGCGCCCAAATTTGCCGAATTTTTTAAACCGTTTGCCACGCCGTTTTGCGTTCTTTGCTCATTGCCGCAAAAGCCGCTCGTTTGGTTTGCCGCGTCGGTAGAGCCAACGCATAAAGCATCAAAATTTATCAAATTTTGCCCGACTAAAATTTGCGCTCCGTAGATGGTGCTTAGCCGCATAGCCGTTTCGTCTTTTTTAAATTTAAGATTTTTATCCGCACAAACACGCGTATAAATGCCGTTTTTAAACGAGCTTTTCATCGAGTGCGAGCACTCGCAAGTGTAGCAAGCGCCTTTTTGCTCAAGCTTTTTTAGCGCATTTTGGTAGGCTCCGAGGCGAAATTTGGAGCTAAATTTGATTTCAAATTCCTCCACTCCGCTAGGCCCACCGTCAAAATCAATACCAAGCATTTCAAGCACGCGAAAGATATTTTCCACGTATTGCCTGCGGTAGCGCGGCAAGTCGTAGTCGTCGATCCTTAAGTACAATTTCCCGTCAAATGCGCGAGTAAAAAGATAGGTCAGCAAGAAGTTGTAAACATTGCCCGCGTGCAAAAAGCCGCTTGGTGTCGGAGCGATACGAGATGTGATTTTTGGGTTCATTTGGAGTGAAATTTGGTTAAAAAGCTTAAATTTAAAAATTAGTTAAAAGCCGTCAGATTTGACGGCCGGATTATTCTTTAGGTTTAGATTCGTTTACTCTTAGAGCTCTGCCGCCTACTTCCTTGTTGTTTAGCGCTTCGATCGCTTTTAGCGCGTCTGCGTCGTTTTCTATCTCGACGAATCCGAATCCTTTTGAGCGATTCGTGTCGCGATCTTTGACGATTTTCGCGCGTTTTACTTCGCCAAACGGCGCAAATGTATCCTTAAGCTCTGCCTCAGTCATGCGATATGACAAGTTACCGACGTAAATATTCACAGTAACGTTTCCTTAAATCAAATTCCCGATAAAATCGGTTAATAGATGATACCTGAATTTAAATAAAAAAGCTAGATAAAAATTGATATTTTTATAATTTTTTGTAAATTTAAATTTCGGCTGGCGTTTTTGGAAATTTATTTTTTATTCGAAGGTTTGGGGTTGCGTAAAATTTGCCGTAAATTTAAGACGCATTTGGCGTAAAACGTCGGTCGATCTGCGCAAATAAATTTAAACTAAAGCGCGGCTTTGTAGGTAATTTTTATAATTTAACAGCCGCAAATTTGATGTTTGCAGCCTTAATAAAATTTAAGCCGCACCTTCGCCAAAAACTGGCAAAACGTGCGGCATTTATCAAAATTTAAACCCGCAAATCACTATCTGACAAACAAAAGTCCGTTTTTCACTTCGTTATAAACTTGCTCGCCGTTTAAAATTTTAACCAGCTCCAAGGCAAACTCCATCGCGGTGGCAGGACCCTTTGAGGTGATGATATTTCCGCTTTGCACGACGTTTTTATCACTCACGTACGTTCCGCCCTCGACGCTAGCCTCGCAACTAGGGTAGCATGTGTACTCGCCCCTCATCCCCTCCGCCACTCCAAGAGCTATCGGCGCGGCGCAAATGGCAGCGACGAATTTACCTTTTTTATCAAATTTTTTGATCGTCTCTCTCATTTTTAGGTTACCGGAGATATTTGTGACGCCCGTATATCCGCCCGGTAAAACAAGCATATCGTAGTCACCCTCCTCAAGGTCGTAAAGCGTCATATCGCAGACGAATTTCACCCCGTGAGCACCCGTGATAGGTAGCTTGTCAAGCCCGACTATATGGGCCTCCACGCCGCCTCGTCTAAGTACGTCCACGATACTAACGCCCTCTATCTCCTCAAACCCGTCGGCAAAAATCACGGCAACTTTTTTCATAATTTTCTCCTTAAATTTTTTGATAATTATACTGCTATTTGTTAAATTTACGCTATAATCGGCGTACTTTAAATTCGAAAGGAAGGAAAATGGAAGTAAAGATTACATATTGCAATTCTTGAAACTATAGACCGGTAGCTTCTCGTGTAGAAGATGAATTTTTAAGTCAAATCCCAGGCGCTAATATTAGCAAAATCGTCGGTAGCGGCGGAAACTTCATAGTTGAAGTAGATGGAAAGATAGTATTTTCCAAAAAAGATCTCATCGGCACGGAAGTAAATGCCCTGCCAAATCACGAAGAGATCGTTGCTTTGGTCGATAGCGTTAAAAAATCAGCCTAAAGTCTAAGCCGAGGCTTAGGCCTTGGCTTTAAATTCTTCAAATTTTATCTCATATTTTTCGTATTTTTTAAGCAAACTATTTATACGTCCCTCAAAAATTTTCCATCTAGCTTCGTTTCCATATTTTTCAAACAAATTTAACGCTTGGCGATTCAAAATTTCTTGTTCATTCTTTATGAGCAAGTATTCAAAAAGCTGATCAATCACCGCTAGACCGTTTCGATCTAACATCAAATCAATCAAATTTCGTTCGGTTTTTATCTCGCCAAAAAATCTAAACACTGCCGTTAAATCAATTATTAAATTTTGACAAAGGGCTTCGGTGTCGGTATTTTCGTTGATTTCATAGTAAAGTGTGTTGGAGTCTATGATAGATGAAATTCTATCCCTAAAATGGCATTCGTATTCTTTAGGTTTTAAGAAAGTTTCTTTGCCGGTCGTAGTATCGATAAATGCGCCGTAAATGCCGCAGTTTACGTAAAATCTAGTTTCAAATGCGGTATTGCCGCTACTTTTTTGTAAATTTACGACAAATATAAATTTGGGGGTATTTTTGTAGAAATTTAGCCCGCTTTTGGTAAAGCCGTTATCTTTAAATAGCGGCTTTACTTGGGCTATGAGCTCGTCAAATTTTGTTTTCATCAAATTTGACGGCTGTGATTATTTGTTTGCGCGCTCAATGTACTCGCCGCGGACGGTATCTACACGGATAACCTCGCCTTCAAGCACGTGAAAAGGTATCTGCACGACTGCACCGCTTTCAAGCGTAGCTGGCTTTTTACCGCCCTGGGTGTCGCCTTTGAAATTCGGCGGAGTTTCGACGATCTTTAGCTCGACGACTTGCGGCACTTCTACGCCGATAGCCTTGCCGTTGTGAAACAAAATCTCAACCATCATGCCGTCGATCATCCATTTTTTAACATCGCCCACATCCTCGTCGCTGATAGCTACTTGCTCGTAAGTCGCAGTGTCCATAAACTGGCAGAACTCGCCGTCGTCGTAAAGATACTGCATCTCCTTTTCTTCCAAATTCGGCTGATCGCATTTGTCGCCCGCGTGGAAGGTCTTTTCAAGCACTTTACCGTCGATAAAAGATTTGATTTTCGCGCGAACGAAAGCTGCGCCCTTGCCCGGCTTTACGTGCTGATATTCGACGACTTTATAGGGAATGCCGTCTAGCTCGATCTTTAGTCCTTTTTTTAGGTCGCCCATAGAATAGGTTGCCATTTTCTCTCCTTGTAGTTTTGAAGGGTGATTATATCAAAAAAAATTTTAGTTTAGTTTAAGAAGTAGCGAGAGGGCAAATTTAACCGCGCTCACCAAAGTAAAAAAGCTCAAATTTATGGCTTAAATTTAAACTCGCCCTTTTCCTTGCTTTGCTCAGACTGCGAATGAATTTCTCTTTTCATTTGCTCGCTTACGCTAGGTTCGTCTTTTTTTATCTTTTGAAATTTCTTTTTTTCGGTCAAAATTTTCTCAAAATTTTTCGTACTTTGTTTTTGTGCTTCACTCTCACAGCCAGTAAGCAAAAATAAAATCGGAATTAAAAGTAAAAATTTCATGCTCAAACCCTCCTTAAATTTAAGCCCCGATTCGGGCTTAAATTTAGACAACTGCGTATTTTGCCCATACGCAAACATCAAGATCGTTTAGCTTAGCCAGCGTCTCTTTGGTTATTTTTTCATCCACAAGCACGACCGCAAGCGCCATGCCATGATCGTCGCGCCCTAGACGGAAGTCGGCAATATTGATCTTTTCTTCGGCTAGGATAGATGAAATTTTAGCGATAACGCCCGGAACGTCGTTGTTTTTAAAGATAATCATCTTGCCTTTAGGCTTAAAGTCGGTCTTAAAGCCGTTTATCGTCACGATGCGTTGCTGATTTTCGCCAAATACCGTTCCGCCGATCGTCACGACATCGTTTTCGGTCGTGATACGAACGGTGATTTTATTTTTGAAAATGCTATTGCCGCCGACGGTGCTCTCGGTCGTTATACCCTTTTCGTCGCACAAAAATTTAGCGTTTACGTAGTTTATCGTATCGCCCAAGCTCTCTTTTAAAGCGCCCACGATCGCAAAGGTAAGCATAGAGTTGGCGTACTCGCTGATAGGGCCGTGCGTCTCGATGCGGATAGCCTTGATCGCTTTTTTGTTGATCTGTGCGGCGAGAAAGGCCATCTTGCTCGTAAGCTCGATATAAGGCTCCACAAAAGGCGGCAAGTCTTCCGTTTTTATCGGCAAATTTAGCGCGCTAGGATAGCTAATGCCGCGCGCCGCCGAGATAGCCTGCTCGGCTGCGGCGATAGCTATATTAGCCTGAGACTCCAGCGTATTTGCACCAAGGTGCGGTGTGACGCTGACATTATTTAGCTCAAGCAACGGATGATCCGTCGCCGGCTCCTTCTCAAACACGTCGATACCAGCAAACGCTATCTTGCCGCTTTTTAGGCCGTTATACAGCGCCTCTTCGTTGTAAAGGCCGCCGCGAGCGCAGTTTATGAGGCGCACGCCGTCCTTCATCTTTGCGATCTCCGCTTCGCCGATCATGTTTACGGTTTCTTTATTTTTCGGAGTGTGTATCGTGATGAAATCGCATGCAAGGATATCGTCGAAATTTCGCGTATAAACGCCGCCCATATCGGTTACTTTCGACGGATCGATATACGGATCGTAAGCAATAATTTGCATACCGAAAGCCGCAGCCCTAACCGCTACGCGAGAGCCGATGTTGCCAAAGACGATGACGCCTAGAGTCTTGTTAAAAAGCTCAACGCCGTACCATTTCTCGCGTTTCCAAATTCGGTCGATTTTTAGGTCGTTGTGAGCGTACGGAAACGAGCGAGCAGCAGCTAACATATGAGCCATCGTTAGCTCTACCGCGGCGATCGTGTTTGCCGTAGGGACATTCATCGCGATAATGCCGCGTTTTGAGCAGCCATCGATATCTACGTTATCGACGCCAACACCTGCGCGTACGAGAGCTTTTAAATTTTTAGCCGCATTTAAAAACGCCTCGCCGACCTCGGTCGAGCTTCGCGTGATAGCCACGTCAGCCTCGCCTAAGATATCCAAAAGCTTATCTTTAGGCATACTTACCGCATCGATTACTTTTATATCCTCTTCGCGATTTAAAATTTCAAAGCCGACTTTATGTATTGCGTCGCACACTATTATCGTTTTCATAGCTTGATCTCCTTGAAAGTTGAGCGTATATCGTACGCTTTAAGTTCGTTTATAACGCGATCTAAAACGCCGCCGTCTTGCGTGTTTATGTAAATTAAATTTTGTGAATTTTCTTTTACTACGCTAAAATCCACGGGTATATTTTTTAATGTTTGAGTGAGGCAGAACATCGAGTAAATATCGTTTTTATCGATCACCAGCTGATAGGCGATTTTTACGACGGCTTTTGATTCGTCTTTAAATTCTACATATATCTCGTTGCTTGCCAAAGCATATTTTTTAGGAGCCAAATTTGCCATTTCGCCAACCCAAGAAGTAGGGCCAGTAGTCAAATTTTGCTCCTCGTTATTTTGTGATACTTGTAGCTCCGCAGGCACGGACTCTTTTAAATTTACGTCCGCGTACTTATACAGCAAAGCGCCACATACGCAGACGAAAATCAGCAAAAAAGCAATCGCGCCCCAGAACAAATATCGCTTCATTTACTTATGATAGCTGTTCTTTGATAATATCGCCCAAAGTAACTTTATCGTCGCTATTTATCTCGTTTAGCACCTCGCGCTCTTTTTGTCTTGCAAGGCGCCTTACGCTTAGGCGGATTCTATTTTTCTTCTCGTCGATAAAAGCTATCGCTGCTTCGATATTATCGTTTATGTTTAGGCTTTCAGCGCTTACGCTACCTAGGTCTTCTTTGCGGATGAGCGCATCGACGTTATCGCCAAGTTCTACAAATACGCCGAAATCTTTAATATCGCGAATTTTACCGATCACGATATCGCCTACGTTAAATTTCTTCGCATAAGCTTGTACCGGGCTTTGTTTTAGATCTTTTTGACTAAGAGAAATTTTTTGCTCGTTAGAGTCGATTTTGATGATTTTTACCTCAACCTCGTCGCCCACTTTAAACAAATCTTTGCACTTGTCGTTTCTATCCCATGAAGCGTCCTCATTATGGAGCAAGCCCTCAACTGCGCCAATCCTAACAAATGCTCCAAAGTTGGTCACACTAGTAACTACGCCTTTAGTGACGTCGCCTTCTTTAAATTTGGCTTTAAATTCGTCAAACGGCTTTTTGAGTAGGTTTTTAAGGCTCACTCTTAAGCGGCGATCTTTCGAGTCTATCTCGATAACCTCGACATCAAGCTCCTCGCCCTCACTAATGTGATCTTTTGGATTTTTGATATTTTTATCCCATGAAATTTCAGAAATGTGCAAAAAGCCCTCTATATCGTTGCCAAGATCCACAAATGCACCATAAGGCTCGATGTTGCTGACTGTTACTTTTATAGTGTCGCCCACATCTAGTCCGTCTTTTATCTCTTCCCAAGGATCCGGAGTTGCAGCCTTGATAGATAAAGAAAGGTGTTTTTTTTCGTTATCGTATTTGATGACTTTTACTAAGACTTTATCACCCTCTTTGTAGATAGAGCCTGGATTTACCGGTCCTTTGTAGCTTATTTCACTGTAGTGCACGAGTCCATCCACTCCGCCTACGTCTACAAACATGCCGTAAGTAGTGATTTTCTTAACCACGCCCTCTATCACGTCCGTATTTTCAGCGACTGCAGATATCGCTTCTCTTTTTTTTCTTCTATCTTCATCGAGTAGTTTTTTTCTAGATACGATGATACTTTGCTCGTCTTTGTCTATCTTTATGACTTTTACTTTAAACGACTTTCCTACTACCGCGTTTGCATCCTTAAAGCCGCCTTGCGAGCGAGGCAAGAAAAACTCGATACCGTCGCTGTTTTGAGCAACAAAACCGCCTTTATTTTTACCGATTATTTTTACGTCAAATACGTCTTGATTTTCTTCGTTATATGAGTCTATATAGGCTTTTACTTTTTCTTTTCTAAGCGCTTTTTTGTGAGAAACGATAGGTTTACCGCCTCTTGAGCCGGTTATTACGACCTTTATAGTATCGCCCGTTTTAAATTTAAGCTCTCCATTTTCGTCTTGGATCTCGGAAATATTTAAAATTCCCTCCGATTTTTTACCGACATTTACAAAAACCTCGTCGCCTTTAATATCGACGATTATTCCGTCGCTATCTTCTTCAGTCTTTTTAAAAGACTCCTCTAACATCGCGGCAAAATCGTCGTCTTCAATACCGTCGTTTGCCTTACTAAGCTGAACTTTTTTGTTCACCGCAGCCATCTTGTTCCTTTTGTATATATTTTGCTTTTAACACAATTAGTCTTAATTTTACTTAATATTAACTTATTTGTAGATTAACTTGCGAAATTTCAGGGTCAAATTTGAAATTTTGTTTAAAAAAGTAATGGGTATTTATTAAATTTGAAAGCTCTCCAGCTTATCAATCACTTTTTGTATAATCCAATCAGGCGTAGAGGCCCCGGCGCTCACTCCGCAGAGACTTTTTCCCTCAAACCATGTGCGCTCTAGTTCTAGTTCGTTTTCCACGAGATAGCTATCCTCGCAAGCCGTTTTTGAGATGAGATAGAGCTGCTTTGTATTTGAGCTATTTTTACCGCCGACTACAACCATCACGTCAGCCCTAACGGCTAAGTTTTTAACAGCTTCTTGGTTTTCAAAAGTAGCGTTGCAAATAGTGTTAAAAACGCGTACCTCTTTTACGCGCAGCATCAAATAATTTACGATTTGCATAAATTTTTCTACCTTGCGCGTCGTTTGACTGATGACGGCTACTTTTTGAGCTAGCTTTACACCCTCTAGCTCGCTCTCTTCCAGCACGACGAAAACCTTACCGACGGCGTATGACTTTACACCCTTTATCTCGGGATGTTTTTCATCGCCGAATATCACGATATCGTAGCCCTCTTTGCTCATTTTCTCGCAAATTTGCTGCGGCTTGGTGACAAATGGGCACGTAGCGTCGATCCCTAAATCACCGTCTGCACGTGAAGATAGTTTGTCAC
>NZ_CALINL010000076.1 GCF_938045225.1 uncultured Campylobacter sp. | reverse complement strand
CAAAGCTGTGATTGCCGCCCGTGATCGCATCGATGCCGCAGCCAAGCAGCTCGTGCGCGTTTGTTGCGGTTAGACCGAAGCCTCCGCTTGCGTTTTCGGCGTTTGCGACGATAAAGTCAAGCTCAAACTCACGCTTAAATTTGGGCAAATTTTGTATCACCGCGCTTCGTCCAGCGCGTCCGACAATATCGCCTACAAAGCCTACTCTAGTTAAATTTGCCATCAAATTTTATCTTTATAGCTTAGATAAAACTGCCTTGCCGTGCGTCCCGAGCGGCTCGCGCGAAGCTGGGCGTATTGCTTAGCTAGCTCGTGAAGTATCGCTCTATCGCCTACGAAATCTTTAAAATAAAAATCCACTATCTTTAGATAGTCCGCAAAACTACCCTGATAAAAGCTAAGCCAAAGTCCGAATCTATCGCTAAGCGCGATCTTTTCTTCGACCGCGTCGCTATAGTGCAGCTCCGTCTCACCGACCCTTGCGCCCTCGTTGTCGCTTTTTAGCTCGCTGATCAGGTGGCGGCGGTTTGATGTGGCGTAGACTAGCACGTTTTTAGGCGCCTTTTCGATCGAGCCTTCTAGCACGGGTTTTAAAAATTTATAGCTCATGTCTCCCGCCTCAAAGCTAAGGTCGTCGCAAAAAACGATAAATTTAAAGCTGCTATCCCTAATCTCGTAAATGATCTCGGGTATCATCTCAAGCTCGTCGTTTTTTAGCTCGATTAGCCGCAAGCCCTCTGGGTAAAATTTAGTAAAAACGGCTTTAACCAGGCTACTTTTACCGCAGCCTCGCGCGCCCCAGAGTATCGCGTGATTAGCACCCTTGTCCTCTAAAAAATTTCGTGTATTTTCTACAAGCTCTTCTTTTTGTTTTTCGATCCCGATAAGCCCCTCAAGCTGCGTAAAATCAACGTCTATCACGCCTTTTAAAGCGCCAAATTTACGCCTATAAATCGCTGCGGCAGTCGTATTCCAGTCTATCATTTTTCCGCCCGTCCTTTGTTTAGTTTTCTAAGATAGATCAAGATCTCCTCTATCACGTCATCGTCGTCTTTGCTCTTTGATCTTAGTCTCGTTTGTTCGCCGTTT